>NZ_JAYWVC010000106.1:0-28735 GCF_036281785.1 Streptomyces chiangmaiensis
CACCGGCAACGTCCCCCTCACGGAACCAGCGATAGGCCGTATGCGGGTGCACACCGTTCGCCACCGCCCATTCCTTGAGGTTCATACAGCGACGATAACACCCACTCAGAGCCCCTAATGCACACCGGAGTTGACCCAACCCCGAGCAGTTCGCGACCCCTCGAAGCGCCCCATGTGATCCATGTCGCAGACGCTACAGCGCCCACGACCGGACGGAGCCGGTCAGGACGCGGTCGCCGTCGGGGACGCCGGCACGCCCAGGAACTCCTCCCAGCCGCCGAGCGGCGATTGCCCGGGACTGAGGGTCCGCAGCTTCCCGAGGACCGCGGGATCCTGCGCCTCCAGCCACTGCACCAGCTGGCGGAAGGACACGAACCGCACGTCGTCGTGCTGCGCCATCAGCCCGATGGCCTCCTCCACGGCATCCATGTAGATGCCCCCGTTCCAGCGCTCGAAGTGGTTGCCGATGAAGAAGGGGGCGCGGTTGGCGTCGTAGGCGCGTCGGAACCCGGCCAGATAGGTGTCCCGGGCCTGGACGCGCCAGGCGTCGTACTGGGTACGGTCGCCCACGGGTTTGCCGGCGGACTGGTTGGCCATCATGTTGTAGTCCATCGACAGGACCTGGAAGGAGTGGCCGGCGAACGGTATGGACTGCAGGGGGAAGTCCCAGATCCGTCCACCCTGCATCTTGCCGGGCCAGATCTGCAGGCCGCCGGGCGAGCTGGCGTCGTACTTCCAGCCGAGTGCGGCCGCGGCGGGCAGCAGATTGGACTGGCCCTCGAGGCACGGGGTGCGCCCGCCGATCAGCTCCTTGCGGTAGTCGAAGGGCAGTGGGTCGAGGTCCGTGAAGCCGGTGTTGGTCTTCCACTCGGTGACGAAGCTCACGGCCTGGTCGATCTCGCTCTTCCACTCGGCGGGCGACCAGTTGCGCACCCCGTCGGCGCCGCAGAAGTGGCCGTTGAAGTGGGTGCCTATCTCGTGGCCCTCCAGCCAGGCGGCACGCACCTGCTGGAGCGTGGCGTGGATGTGCCGGTCGGTGAGGTAGGGGATGTCGGAGGCACCGACCGGGTGCTGCGGCGGACGGTAGAGCTCCTTCTTGGACTCCGGCAGGGTGTAGATGCCGCTGAGGAAGAAGGTCATCGCCGCGCCGTGGTCGGCCGCGACCTTGCGGAAGCGGGAGAAGAGCTGGTTGTTGAGCTCACCGGCGCCGTCCCAGGAGAACACCACGAACTGCGGGGGACGCTGACCGGGCTTCAGCCGCTCCGCCCTGGGCTGGTGCGGCTGGGCCCCGGTGTCGGCGGTGGAGCCGTCGCCGATGAGCTTCAGGGGCCGTTCCTTGAGGCTGCCCTTGCCTCCTGCGGGGCTTTCGCCGCCCTCGGGGCTCTCCCCGCCCACGGACCAGCCGCCTGGGGAACAGGCGGACAGTGCGCCCAGGGCGCCCGCCGTCGCCCCCGCGGTGAGCAGGCGCCTGCGTGAGATGCCGTTCATGGTCGTCCCCGTTTCCTCGTCGTGCGGCTCCCGGAGGGAGCCTCTCTTCGGTGTGGGTCGACGGGTTCGATGGGCGGGAGCGGCGGAAAGATCGCGGGGCCGGGGACGTGTTGCCGTCCTGTGACAACGGCAGCGGTTCCATGACAAACCCCGCTGCCGGCGAGCGGACAGCGGGGTACGGGGGCGGGGAGGGTCAGGCGCCGGTGCCCGCGCTGAAGACCGTCAGGAACGCGGTGGAGTAGTTGCCCGAGACGGGAACCGGTCCGCCGGCCCACTTCACCTTCAGGGAGTCCTTCTCGTCGGGCGGGGTGATGAGGATCGCCGTGGGCGTGGCCGTGTGAGCCTCACTGACCTCGGGGTTGGAGAAGGTCAGCCCGGCCCAGGCGCTCTTGCCCGGCGCCAGCGTGATCTTCGTGGGGCTCCCAGAGCTGCGCTTGGGGTCCGGACCCAGCTGCTTGCCCGAGGCGTCCACGAAGGCGGCGCCCGGGTAGCCCGCGATGGTGCAGGTGCGCCCGGAACTGTTGGTGAGGACGAGGGGGAAGTTCTCCTGGCCGGCCCCCGGGTTGTTGCGCCCGACCGTGGCCCGCAGTTCGGTCGTGTGGCAGCGGGTGCTCGTTGTGCCGCCCTTGGTGGCCGACGCCGAGGACGCCGTGTCGGGGCTGTCCGATGCCTTGTTCGTGGAATCGGGGCTGCCCGTGCCCGTCTCGGTGCCGTCGGCGCTCGTGTGGCCGCCGGAGGCGGGCTGGGCGGCCCCAGGAAGCTTCTGCGGAGCGCTGCTCGTACCGTGGTCGTTGCCGCAGGCGGTGAGCAGACCCAGGGCGGCGACCACGCCCAGCGCGGACACCACGCATCGCGCCGTCAGGAAGGGGGCCGTGCCGCCGGAGGCCGGACCCGCTGTGCCGCGTCGGAAGGTCACCATGTCTGTCGCTCCTCGAAACTCACCGCCCGCGCCGGGCGCGCGTGAACGGTGCCGTGTGCCCGTCCTCTCCGTCCGATGCGCTCCGGTCCGGAAAAGTTCGCGTCCATGGTCCGACCCTGGGTACGCCGCCGGCGGTCGGGGCCGGTCGTCATCCGGTGACCCGCACGGAGTCGAGGACCCGGTCGGTCTCGTCACTGCCGCCGTCCTGACGCAACTGTACGTACACCTGTGGCCGGCCGGTGCCGCCGACGGGTTCGAGGGCGGCCTCCGTGACGGAATCCCCGTCGGCGTCACAGTCGGTCCAGGTCCGTATGACGCCCCGCCAGTTCGTTCCACGGTAGTCATGGCCGCCCTCGTAGTGGCAGTCCGTGTGGTTGATCCCACGCACCTTGGCGGTGAGGTCTCCGTGCTCGCTCAGACCGATGAAGGCGCCGTTCGCGTCGGCGCCCAGGTCCGTCCACCGCGAGAGGTCGTCGGCCACCGCCAGTGCGGGTTCATGCCCGGTCGGCAGGCCCAGTGAGTCCGGGTTCCAGCCGGCATCCCGTAGCTGGCGGCCCCAGGACGCGGGCACCACCGCGTGGACACGCCCGGTGGAGTCCTGGACCCTCACCCCCGCCGACGGCTGCTGCCGCAGCAGCAGGGTGGTGGAGGCTGCGGCGACACCCGCGACGACCAGAGCGGCCACGGCCAGGACCATGCCGCCCCGGCGGCGGACCGGCCGCTCAGGGGCCGCCGCGAAGGAGGTGCCCGCAAGCCGGTCGAGCGCGTCCGCGAAGGCCTCGGCGGTCGGCCAGCGCCGCTCGCGCTCGGGTTCCATGGCCCGCAGGACCGCCCGCTGGACCTCGGCCGGCAGGCCGGGGCGGAGCCGGTCGGGGGGCTGAACGCGGCCCGGACGCGCGGGGACGGTGCCGGTGAGCAGGTGATAGCCGAGGGCCCCGAGGCTGTAGACGTCGGCGCGCGCGTCGATGCCGGAGCCGGGTTCGGTCTGTTCCGGCGCCGCGTACCCGGCGGAGCCCGCGGCCATCGTCAGTCCGGAGGCCTGGGCGAGACTCTTGGCCAGGCCGAGGTCCGCGAGCAGCAGCCGGGTGGAGCCGTCGGGCGCGGTCCGCAGGAGGACGTTGGAGGGCTTGATGTCACGGTGCACGATTCCGGCGTCGTGCAGAGCCTCCGCGGATCGGGCGGCCAGCGCGGTCAGGCGCAGGGCCTCCGCCACGGGGAGCGGGCTGCCGTCGATCCGGTCGGCGAGGGTGCCGCCGTCGGCGTACTCCATGACGAAATAGGGCCTGCCGTCGGGGAGCTCGCCGATGTCGTAGACCTGCACCACCCGGCTTGAGCCGGCCCGGCGCAGCAGGCGCGCCTCGGACAGGAAGCGCTCCCGGATGTCCAGCCGGTGAGCCCAGTTCTCGGCGAGCACCTTCACGGCGACGGGCGCTTCGAGGACGTCGTCGTGGGCAAGCCAGACGACACCGAACGCGCCACTTCCCAGGCGTCGTTCCAGGCGGTAGCGGTCGATCCGCTCCAGGGACTGCATGGGACTATCATGCCTGGTCGGATATGGACATCGAGGGGAGCTCCCAGTGAGGGATTCCGCAGACCCCGAGGAGCTCGCTCGGCGCGCGGCCGCGGGTGACACGGCGGCTCTTGACGCACTGCTCCAGCACATCCAGCCGGAGGTCGTGCGGCGCTGCGGACGATTCCTGCCGTGCCGGGAGGACGCCGAGGAGGCGGCACAGGACGTGCTGCTGCAGGTGGCCCGGAAGATCACCACGTTCCAGGGCCGCAGCCGCTTCGGTACGTGGCTGTACACGGTGGTCGCCAACTGCGCCCGCCAGAAGTACCGGGAGCTGAAGAGGCGGGCCGCCGAGCAGCCCGTACCCATCGACGCGGCGCAGCACGTGGATCCGCGGACCACCAGCGTGATCGCGGGGTCCCGGGTCGATCTGCTGGAGGCCCTCGAGCGGCTGGAGCGCGAGCATCCGCACCTGGTGGCACCGCTCGTCTACCGGGACATCTGCCAACTGGAGTACGCGGAGGTCGCCGAACGTGTCGGCGTCCCGCTGGGCACCCTGAAGTCCCGTCTGCACGAGGCGCGCAGGCAGGTCAGGCCCTGGCTGGCCGGCTCCGCCTGAGGGCGCGGTCATCCGTGCCGGGGCGGTACGGGCATCGCGTGCCGCCCCCGCGTGTCCGCCGCAGGGTCAGTGGCCGCTGACGGGGTGCGGCCGGTACGGCTCCTCCAGCGACTGGATCTCCTCGGCGGTGAGCTCGACGTCGAGCGCTGCGACCGCGTCGTCGATGTGGTGCGGCTTGGTGACGCCGACGATGGGTGCGGCCACGTGCCGTGCCGGGCGTCGCGAGCCGGTGAACCTTTCCGGTCGCCGCACTAGGTGCCGCCGAGCCCCGGCGCGGAAGGCACTGCGGCCTCCCGCTCAGCGGTACCCCGTCGCGTCCGCCGCCCCGCCCGCGTCCTGGACCTCGACGAGATACCGCCAGGCGTCGGGGCGGCTGCCGTCACGGTCCGTGAAACCGTACTCCTGGGCCAGCTGCCCACTGGCCAGCGACGCCCCGTTCCAGCGGGACACCTTCGGGTCGGCGGCCAGCGCGGCGACGGCCCGGCCGACGTAGTACGGGCTCTCGGAGATGCAGAAGTGCGGCACGCGTTCCAGTGCGTCGCGCCAGTTCTCCTCCGTCACCCCGAACGTCTCGAGCATCAGCTCCGAGCGCAGCCAGCCGGGGGTGAGGGCGACCGCGGTGGCGCTGCGCGATCCCAGCTCGTGGCCGAGGGCGAACGCCATGCGCAGCACGGACGCCTTGGCCAGGTCGTAGAAGAAGGAGACCCGGTAGGTGTCGCGGTTGTACTCGGCCGTTCCGTCGGTCATCTCCACGACCAGGCCGCCGGGGTGCCGCAGCAGCAGGGGCAGCGCATGGTGGTTGGTGATCGCGTGCGTCTCGACGGCGAGCCGCAGCAGCCGCAGCCCCTTGTCGAGGTCGTGCTCCCACACCGGGCGGTCCCACTCGAAGAGCTTCTCTCCGCCCCAGATGTCGTTGACGAGGATGTCCAGGCGCCCCTGCTCGTGCTCGACACGGTCCACGAGAGCGCGCACCTCGGCGGGGACCAGGTGGTCGGTGGGGACGGCGATGCCGTGCCCGCCCGCCGCGGTCACGAGCTCGGCCGTGTCCTCGATCGTCTCGGGCCGGTCGTACTCCGAACGCCGCTCGCGCGTGCTGCGCCCCGTCACGTACACCGTGGCGCCGGCCGCGCCCAGTTCCACGGCGATTCCCCGTCCCGCTCCCCGCGTCGCCCCCGCGACCAGTGCGACCCTGCCTGTCAGCGGCCCTGCCATGTCCGACCTCCGCGCTCTTTCGTTGAACCGTCCACGCCGAGGATGCCGCGGAAGCCGGACATCTTCCGTCGCCTTTTCCGGGTGTCCTTCGGACGTGCCCGGGGATCAGTGGCCGCGCGCGATCCACTCCTGGAGGTGGGGCGCCTCGGCGCCGATGGTCGTCGACTCGCCATGCCCCGTGCGGACCACCGTCTCGGGCGGGAGGGTCAGCAGCCGGTCCCGGATCGACTCGATGATCGTCGGGAAGTGCGAGTACGAGCGTCCGGTCGCCCCGGGCCCACCCTGGAACAGGGTGTCGCCGGTGAAGACGGTCCCGAGGCCCGGGTCGTAGAGGCAGACCGCGCCGGGTGCGTGGCCCGGCGTGTGCAGGACGGACAGATCGGCGCCGGCCGCCTCGATGACCTGGCCGTCGGCCAGCCAGTGGTCCGGGAGACGGCCGGGGTGGGTCATCTTCCACAGCGGCAGGTCGTCGGGGTGCAGCCAGATCGCCGCTCCGGTCCGCTCGGCGAGCGCGGGCGCGGCGTCGATGTGGTCGTTGTGGGCGTGCGTGCACACGATGGCGCGCAGCCGCCGGTCTCCGACGGCCGCGGCGATCGCGTCGGCGTCGTGGGCGGCGTCGATGACGAGGGCCTCGTGGTCGTCGCCGACGATCCACACGTTGTTGTCGACCTCCCAGGTGCCGCCGTCGAGGGAGAAGGTGCCGGAGGTGACCAGGCGGTCGATGCGGGCGGTCATCACAGCATCACCACCGAACGCAGGACGTCGCCGTGGCGCATGCGCTCGAAGGCCTTCTCCACCTCGTCGAGGGCGATGGTCTCGGTCACGAACTTCTCCAGCGGCAGACGCCCCTGGAGATGCAGGTCGATGAGCATGGGGAAGTCACGGGAGGGCAGACAGTCGCCGTACCAGGAGGACTTCAGGGCCCCGCCCCGCCCGAAGACGTCCAGAAGCGGGAGCTCCAGCTTCATCTCCGGGGTGGGAACGCCGACGAGGACGACGGTGCCGGCCAGGTCGCGGGCGTAGAAGGCCTGCCGGTACGTCTCCGGGCGGCCCACCGCGTCGATGACGACGTCGGCCCCGAAGCCGCCGGTCAGTTCGCGGACCGCTTCAACGGGGTCGGTCTCCCGGGAGTTGACGGTGTGGGTCGCTCCCAGTTCCCTCGCGCTGTTGAGCTTGCGGTCGTCGATGTCCACCACGATGATCTTCGACGCGCCCGCCAGATGCGACGCGGCGACCGCCGCGCCGCCGACCCCGCCGCAGCCGATGACCGCGACCGAGTCGCCCCGGCCGACGTTTCCGGTGTTGATGGCGGCACCGATACCGGCCATCACGCCGCAGCCCAGCAGCCCGGCCACGGCCGGGGAGACGGACGGGTCGACCTTGGTGCACTGTCCGGCGGCGACCAGCGTCTTGTCGGCGAAGGCACCGATACCGAGAGCCGGGGAGAGCTCCTGACCGGTCGCGGCGAGCGTCATCTTCTGCTTGGCGTTGTGGGTGTCGAAGCAGTACCAGGGGCGGCCGCGACGGCAGGCGCGACACTTGCCGCACACCGCCCGCCAGTTGAGGATCACGAAGTCGCCCGGGGCGACGTCCTCGACGCCCTCGCCGACCGACTCGACGATCCCGGCCGCCTCGTGGCCGAGCAGGAACGGGAAGTCGTCGGTGATGCCGCCCTGCTTGTAGTGCAGGTCCGTGTGGCACACGCCGCAGGCCTGGACGCACACCACCGCCTCACCGGGACCGGGGTCCGGTACGACGATCGTCTCCACCCGGACCGGCTCGTCCTTGCCAGGAGCGATCACGCCGCGTACTTCCTGCGCCATGGTGCTGCTGCCTTCCGTCGGTCGTGCGGGCGCCCGAGCGCGCCCGGTGCGGGCCACGGCGGCCCGCACCCATGATCCTCGCGCGACGGGCACGTCCTGCGCACGCATTCCGCGCGGGACGAGTCGGATCGCCCGTGGTCGGGGGGTGATCGACCGGCATACGGGTGACACCGCGCCACACGCCGGACGTACGCTGAACGCCCCTACTCCGCAAGGAACACCGTGAGCATCGCAGAGACCGAAGCCGATCCGGAACCGGTGCCGCCCGCGTGGCGGCTGCTTCTCGGATACGTACGACCGCATCGGTGGTCCCTCCTCGCGGGCGCGGTACTGGCGCTGACCACCGGTGCCACCGGGCTCCTCCTGCCGCTGGTGGCCCGGGGGCTGATCGACGACCTGGCGCACGACCGCTCGATCACCGCGGCGCTGCTCGGCATGTCGGGCCTGGTGGTCGCCAACGCGGCGGTGGGCGCGCTGGGTTCGTACGTGCTGCGGCGCACCGCCGAGTCCGTCGTACTGGGTGCGCGGCGTGCGCTGTCGTCATATCTGCTGCGCCTGCGGATCTCCGCCGTGGATCGCACGGAACCCGGCGATCTGATGGCCCGCATCACCTCCGACACCACGCTGCTGCGGGAGGTCACCACCGACTCGCTGGTCGGCCTCGGCACCGGCGGGCTCACGTTGGTCGCAACGGTCGTGATGATGGGCCTGGTCGACGCGGTGCTGCTGGGTGTCACGCTCGGCGTGATCCTGGGAGCGGGCGTGGTGCTCGGGCTCATCGTGCCGCGCATCAACCGGGCGAGCCGGCTGGCGCAGGACGCGGTCGGCGCCATGGGGGCCTCCCTGGAACGGGTCCTCGGCGCACTGCGCACGGTCAAGGCGTCCGGCGCGGAGCACCGCGAGGAGGAGGCCGTCCACACGGCGGCCGAGGAGTCGTGGCGGCAGAGCGTGCGGGCCGCCAAGTGGGCGGCGGCCGCGGGCAACACGGCGGGGCTCGCGATGCAGATCGCCTTCATCACCGTGCTGGCCGTGGGCGGCGCGCGGGTGGCGACGGGCGCCATCGACGTCGGCACACTGGTCGCGTTCCTGCTCTACGTCTTCTATCTGATGTCGCCGATCCAGCAGGTGGTCGGCGCGGTCACCCAGTACCAGACGGGCGCCGCCGCGCTCGCCCGGATCCAGGAGGCGCTGCGGCTGCCCGCCGAACCGCCCACGAAGCCTGCGGCGTTGCCCGCGCCGGGGTCGCAGCCCGCCACGCTCTCCTTCGAGGACGTGCGCTTCCGGTACGCCGACGACCTGCCGTATGTGCACCACGGTGTGACCTTCACGGTGCCGGCCCGAGGCATGACCGCATTCGTCGGCCCCTCGGGAGCGGGCAAGACGACCGTGTTCTCGCTGATAGAGCGGTTCTACGATCCCGAGTCGGGCGCCATCGCACTCGACGGCCGTGACATCGCCGCGTGGGAGCTGCCTCTGCTGCGGTCGGCCATCGGCTACGTCGAGCAGGATGCCCCGGTGCTGTCCGGTTCCCTTCGGGACAATCTGCTCCTCGGCAATCCGGAGGCCGACGACGCCGAGGTGCGGCGTGTCCTCAAGACGACACGGCTCGACGGTCTGGTGGAGCGGCTTCCCCGCGGTCTCGACACCCTGGTCGGGCATCGGGGGACCAAGCTCTCCGGCGGCGAGCGCCAGCGAGTCGCGATCGCGCGGGCGTTGCTGCGCCGTCCTCGCCTGCTGCTGCTCGACGAGGCGACGTCACAGCTCGACGCCGTCAACGAGGCCGCGCTGCGGGACACGGTCGCGGATGTCGCGCGCTCCACGACGGTCCTGGTGGTCGCGCATCGGCTGTCGACCGTGACGATGGCCGACCGGATCGTCGTCATGGACGCGGGCCGTGTCCGCGCGGTCGGTACGCATCGCGAACTGATCGCCGGGGACCCGCTCTACGCCGAACTGGCCGCGACCCAGTTCCTCGCCGCGGCCGGCTGACGCCCGGGGCGGATCAGGATTCGGGGCCGGCCGCTTCGAGGACCTCCTGACCGGCCTCGTCGTCGGCGGCGTAGGCGAGGAAGTCGTCGACCATGCGGTGGAAGAGGGTGGCCAGCTGCCGGAGTTCCTCGGGCGACCAGGCGGCCAGTGCCGCCTGCATGCCGCGGACGCCGGCGGCACGGATGCGGTCGATGGCTTCACGGCCGGAGACGGTGAGTTCGATGCGCTGGGCGCGGCCGTCGTCCGGGTCCGGCACACGGGAGACGTATCCCGACTTCTGCAGCTGCTGGACCTGCCGGGTCACATGGGACGCCTCGACGCCGAGCCGGTTGGCCAGCTCCCCCGGGCGCAGCGGCTCGGAGTCGACGATCTGCCGCAGCAGGGCCACGGCGGCGCGGTCCAGCGGCACGGCTGCCAGGGCCATCAGGCGGTCGTGCTGCCGGGCGCGTGTGCTCAGATATGTGATGCGGGTGAGCGCTCGCTCGATGTCGATCACTTCCGGCGAAGCGGGGGCTGAGAGCGGCTGCGGGGTGGGCATACCGGCCAGTTTACCATATCGTTGCCTGACTCAAGTAACTTCCTGCCGTCCCGTGCTCGGGCTCCGTCTCGGCCGAGGGACCCGGATGGGCCGAGAAGACCGGGCCCGGAGACGGCCGCATGGATCATGAGGTTGCCGCCGGCCAGGAGAACACCGTGACCGCGGTGCCCGCGACAGGGGTGCCCTGCTGGATCGGGCGCAGGCGGGCGCCGATGCGGCCCCGGGCGGCGGAGGCAACCGCCGCGGGGGCCGTCAGCCCATGCGGAAAAGGGAGATGAGCAGTTCGACCACGGACTGTGTGGCGGGATGCGGGCCGTCCCGCCACCAGGCGAGCCGTACGGCGATGGGCTCGGCGTCGCGCACCGGCCGGTAGACGACATCGGGCCGGGCGTACTGGACGGCGGTGGACTCCGCCGTCACCCCGACGCGGCGGCCGGTGGAGATCGCGGCCAGCCAGTCGTCCACGTCGTGCGCCTCCTCGGTGGTCGGGCGGGCGTCCGGGGGCCACAGGTCCGCGCTCGTGGTGCCGGTGCGCCGGTCGATCAGCAGAGTGCGCCCGCTGAGGTCCGCCAGACGCACCGAGCGGTGCCCGGCCAGCGGATCGTCTGCGGCCATCGCGCACAGCCTCCGCTCGAGTCCGACGATCGCCGAGTCGAAGCGGCGGTCGTCCACGGGCCTGCGCACGACCGACAGGTCACAGGCGCCCTCCGCGAGTCCTGCGGTGACCGAGTTGACCCGCACGAGGTGCAGTTCGGTGAGCGGGTGGCGCTCCCGCCAGCGCCGCTGGAAGGCGAGGGTGTGGCGGCCGATCGCCGACCAGGCGTAGCCGATCCGCAGACGGGCCGGGCCCGACGTGGCCCCCCGCACCAGGTCGTCGACCTCGGCGAGCACCCGTCGGGCGTGCGCCACCACCCGCAGCCCGGTACCGGTCGGGGCCACCTCGCGGGAGGTCCGGCGCAGCAGTCGTACCCCCAGAGCTCGTTCGAGCGAGGCCAGGGTACGGGACACGGCCGCCTGTGAGACGCCGAGGGCGACGGCCGCGTCGGTGAACGTGCCCTCGTCGACGATCGCGACGAGGCAGCGCAGCTGCCGCAGCTCCACTTCGTGCATGGCGCCAGCGTATGGACGGCGGGGCGGATGCCCCTTTCGCATGGTTCCGGCCCTCGCCCGATCGGACCATGAAGGGGCACGCCGCAAGGTCGGCACCACGAGCGGCTCGTGGCCTTCGACGCCCCCGGGCCGGTGAGCGTCGTCGTGCTGGGCCACTGCCTCACCGCGCGCCGTTCAGGGACGTGAGGCCTCCCCGGAGGGCGTGCGCCGCACGCTCCAGTCGAAGGTCCCTTGGCACACCACGGTTCCCGCCGCGTCGGTGATCTCGGCCCGAGTGGAGAGGCGCGCCCGGTGGGTCTCGCCCGTCCACAACGGGTACAGGGCATGCCGAGCCTCCTCGTCGAGCCGGCAGGCGGCGACCAGGCGCCCTCGGGCGGGAGCGAGGAAGTCCAGGGCGGCCGCTGTTCCCAGGGGCACGATCCGGTTCAGGGCCTCGGCGTGCGGCCCCGACGCGATGACGGCGCCCAGGCCGGCCGCGTCGAGCAGGGCGATCAGTCCGCTGGAATGCAGCGAGCCGATGACGTTGGTCAGGTCCGCGGGGGTCTCGCACGCGAGTACGGCCTCACCGTCCACGGCCCGCAGCACCTCCATCCGGGCCGTGCGATGCGCCGGAACGGACTCCAACAGCGTTCGGGCCAGTGCCGTCATGTCCATCCCGTCAGCCTCGCAGGGAGCGATGGCGCGTGGGTGACCACGGGGCAACGCCCGATCGCCGCGGTCCGAACGACCGTCAGAAGGGTTAGTGCGAGTGCAGAAGGGTGACCGACGTTGTTCGCCTCGTGAAATGCGATCTGCGTGATGCTCCGACCGGCCTCCGGGAATGTCAAGGCCCCCGGAACCTGAGCACAGCCGGGGGCCCTGCGTCCTTGTCCCGTGGGCGCGCTATGAGGCGACGGGCGGTACCAGCCCCGTGATGGGCGCGACCTGGTCGGTGGCCTGGTGCAGCTGTTGGAGGTCGTTGAGGCGGTTCAGGCCTTCGAGCTGGGTCGACGTCCGAGGGATCTCGTCCTTGTGCTGCGCCGGGATCTCGCTCTGGGCCAGCGGGTCGAGCAGGGTGACCGGGTTCAGCCTGCCGGAGTCCGGGTTCTCGGCAGGGGCCGCGGTGGCCATCGGTGCGGCCAGGCCCGTGACGCCGACGGCGAGACCGACCGCGGCAACAATGCGTCGTGTTGAGATCATGCCTTCAGCAACGGCACGGGGTAACTGGCGGTCACGGGACCGGGTCCGCCCTCACCCGACAGGCGCACAGCCCCTGCTGCGCTTGCCGAGGGCCCCGGCGCGGAGGACGCTCGAAGAGGAGGCCCTCGTGGCTCGCCGCCCGCCGGACCCGGGCCTTCGAAGGAGGTCATCATGGGCACCGCGGCAGGCACCGCCTTCGACACCCACACCCTGCGCCATGGTGTCGAAGACGAGGATGCGCAGGCTCTGTTGTCGCTCTACACGGACGACGCGGAGATCCGCATCGTCGACCGTCACTCGCAGCCCAGTCACCCGAAGATCCTGCGCGGCCGGAACCAGATCGGCGAGATGCTCGCCGACGTCTACAGCCGGGACATGAGCCACCATCTGGACCGCTGCGTCGTCCAGGGCGACCATGTCGCCTTCACCGAGTCCTGCCGCTACCGGGACGGTGTCCGGGTACTGGCCAATTCCATGGCGTCGTTGCGTGACGGCAAGATCGCCGAGCAGATCCTCCTGCAGGCATGGGACGAGTAGGACGGCAGCGCCGCCTGAAGTTCCAGGTCAGCTCCCGGCTCTCCTGGACCTTCTCGGCGAGGGCGGAACTGCGCCGTCGGGGCCGGACTCTGCCGCCGCCGTCGCTGTGTGCGGCAGGCCTGCGAACGTCCGCCGCCCTTCTGCACACGGTACTGCGCGCCGGGCGTGCGCGCCCCTGCCCTCCGGCACCGCATGCCCCTCGGAGGCGGCGTACCCGTCATCGGTGAGCCGCACCTGGCACCGGCCGCCCGGTCGCCGCCATGCCGCCGGCTGCCGGGACCCTTCAGGCACCCGGCGGCCATCCCGTAGGCCGCAGGATGGCGAGGAGTTGCCGGACCAGCTCATTCACGATCTCGTCGAGGGTCGCGTCCACCCAGCCGGCCCGCCAGTCGTGCAGCAGGCCGTTGACACTGCCGATGAACGCCGTGGCCGCGATCCGGTAGTCCCGCGGGGCCGCTTCTCCCCGTGCGACGGCATCGGCTGCCCCCGCGCAGATGAAGTCCACCCACCGGGAGCGCCGTTCCAGCCGTTGCTCCTCCAGCCTGGGGCTGACGCCGATGATCTCGACGAAGGTGATGCGGATCCGGCGCGGATCGGAGGTGACGTTCGCCGCGTAGGCCCGGAAGATCGCGGTGGCACGCTCGGCGAGCGGCAGGTCACGGGTCTCGGCGAGGGCGGCGGAGGCGGCTTCCTCCGCCCAGCCGTTGACCTGGAGGTGCAGGACGGCCAGCACGTCCTCGAGAGTGTGGAACTCCTCGTAGAACTGACGCGTCGACAGTCCCGCCGCCTCGCTCAGCGCGGCGACCGTGGTGCCCCGGAAACCGGGGCTGTCGCCGAAGAGCTGGAGCGCGGCGTCCAGGAACCTCCGGCGCCGCTCGGCCTGCCGCTCCCCGGCCGACTTGCCCCCGTAGCGGCCCGTCGGCTGTCTGAGCCTGCCTGTCACGCGGATCCCTCGCCTTTCGTCGAACCGTTCGACGGTCGGTCGATTTTGTCGCGTACGGAGTCTTGTGAAGAGGCCCACCCCGTCCTTACTTTCCAGTAAGTCCATCTGAACGCAGGCGTATTCAGATTCCGAGCCGGCGGCCCGGCGGCCAGACCGCGCCGCACCACCAGCTCCGGTTTCTTGTCATGTCCTAATCGCGGCTGACCACCACAGACAAGGACCCGCCATGTTCGTGCTCAGATTCCGGCACCTCTTCTCCCTCGCCGCCGCCCTCGCCCTGACGGCCGGCGGGACGGCGACCGCCGCCTCCGCGCAGGACATCACCGCCGCCGCACTGCGCGAGGTGATGTTCGTGGGCAACAACTGGGACGGCACCGCCGATGTCATCGAGTCCACCGGCGGCTTCGCCAGGATCGGCCGTATCGACGTGATCCCCGACAAGGCACAGCGGATGGCGGAGATCAACGCCGATCCGATCAAGTGGATCTACTTCATGGCCATACGCAACAGCGTCGGCGAGGGTCACGACCAGTTCGTGGACGACATGTACTCCACTCCGGACGGAAGGTCGATGGTCGTCTCCCGGCCGAGCTTCGCCGACGTCGTGTCGATCGACCTCGCCACCGGAAGGATCAATTGGCGCTTCCCCGTGGCTGGTTACCGTGCCGACCACATGGCGGTCTCCCCCGACGGCACACGCGTCGCCGTCTCGGCCTCCACCGCGAACAAGGTGCAGGTGCTCGACATCGACACCGGCAGGGAACTGGGCGAGTTCGCGACCGGCGACAAGCCGCACGAGAACATCTTCACCAAGGACGGCAAGTACATCTGGAACATGGCCATCGGCGAGGTCAACACCGGGCTCGACGATCCCTTCTGGGACTGGACGAAGGGCGACCGCCACATCACGGTCGTGGACGCCACCACGTTCAAGCAGGTCAAGATCGTCGACATGCGCAGCAGGCTCGATGCGATCGGACTCGAGGACTTCTCCGACGCGGTGCGTCCCGCGGTCTTCACCCCCGACGAGTCCACGCTCTACTTCCAGGTGTCGTTCTTCAACGGCTTCCTGGAGTACGACGTGGCGACCGACAAGATCACCCGGGTGAGGGCCCTGCCGAAGAACCCGGCCACCAGCCAGGACCGCACCACGTGGGTCAACGACTCGCGCCACCACGGCATTTCGATGAACCCCTCCGGCACCGCGCTGTGCGTCGCGGGGACGATGGACGACTATGCGACCGTCGTGAACCGCGCCACGCTCCAGGAGGGTCCGCTGGTGACCGCGTCCAAGCCCTATTGGGCGACGGTGAGCGGCGACGGCAAGGACTGCATCATCTCGGAGAGCGGCGCCGACCGGGTCACCGCGATCGACTTCACGACCGGCGAGAAGGTGGTCTCGGTGCCGGTCGGCGACCACCCGCAGCGGGTGCGCCTGGCACACGTCCCCGCGGACTGGACGGGCCCCTCCGCCGGCTGACCTCCTCCCGGGCCCACGCCGACGGCTCCGTCCGTGCCACGCTCGGCAGGGCGCGGACGGAGCCGTCACTCGGTGTGACGAGCGCGTGGTGCAGGGGACGCGGCCGGAGCGACGTTCAGCCACCGACTCTGCGCGTCACCTTCAGCAGGTACTCCTTCCGGTTCAGCGGGTTGTGGTCGGTGCGCGGCCGCTCGGGCACCGACCCGGCCGACACCGCCGCGTAGTGCCCGAAGGCGCTCTCCAGCTCGCCCTCGCCCCGCGTCAGCCCCGGCAGCTGTTGCTCCAGGGTGTGCATCCAGGCCGCCGGGACCGCGCCCTGAAGGACACAGACGGAACCTCTCGTCTCGGTCGTCCGCGGCACGGCCCGCACCGCGGCGAGCACCGGCAGCAGGGCGCCGAGCGTGTCCGCCGGGGCCTCGATGCGGAAGCTGTGCATCGGCTCGTACACACAGGTGCCCGCGAGGCGCAGTGCCTCGATCAACACCAGCGGGGTCAGGCCGCGGAAGTCCGCCCCCGTGCTCGACATGCTCTTGTCGAACCCCTGGTGGGCGTGGCTCTGCCGGGGCGAGTAGCCGGAGTGGGTCATGGTGACCGTGCAGTCGGTGACCGCCCAGCCGTGCAACCCCTGCCCGAGTGTCTCCCGCACCGTGTCCTCGACCGCCTTGAAGAACGCGTACGGCATCGAGCCCAGCTCCACCTCCAGCCGGAAGTCCACGCCCCCACCCACCGGCGCGGGGTCGACACGCAGACCGACCGTGGCGAGGAACGGGTTCGGGTCCTTCTTGTTGAACTCCACGGCCGCTCCCGTACCGACCGGCCGCTCGATGCACAGCGGGGTCGTCTCCCGGAAGGTGACGTCGAGGGCGAACTCATCGGCCAGCGTGGCCTGGACGACCTCCTTCTGGACCTCGCCGTAGAGGGACACGGAGGTCTCCTGCCGCACCTCGTCGTGCCTGAGGTCGATCAGCGGGTCCTGTTCGGCCAGCCGGGTGAGTGCGAGATGCAGGGCCCTCGTGTCGGCGCCGGGCCCCGGTACTACCACGGTCTCCAGCGTGGGTGGCGCGAAGAAGTGCTCGCACGCATGGCGCCGCACGCCGATGTCGTCGCCGATCCTGACGTCGGCGAGTCCCCACAGCCTGCCGATGCGACCGGCGGGCACCGCGTCCTCCCGGACGTCCGTGCCTCGGTCGAAGACGCTGATCGCGGTGACGCGGTCCTCAGGTCGGCCGTCGCCGAAGGCAACCCGGTCGCGGACACGGAGCGTTCCGGTGAACATGCGCGCGTACGCCACCTTCTCCCCCGCCGGCCCCCGCTCGACCTTGAAGACCGTGCCGGAGACCGGCCCTTCGGGATCGCACCCGGCAGCCGGGAGCAGTTCCTTGATGCCCTCGATCAGCTGTGGCACCCCCGCGCCCGTGATCGCCGAACCGAAGAACACCGGGTGCGTCCGGGCGCGCCGGGTCTGCTCCACGAGTGCGGTGCGCAACCGGTCGTACGACACCGTGTCCTCGACGTACGCGGCCAGCAGTTCCTCGTCGTGTTCGGTGAGGACGTCGAGCAACCGGCCGGTGAAGGCGGGGTCCTGGGCGTCGTACGGCAGGACGTGCGCGGCGGGCGTGCCGAGCCGTTCCGGCCGGCCCATGGGGACGACCGACGGTGTCAGTCGGCGTGCCAGCGCGTCGAGCGTGCGGTCGTGGTGCGCGCCGCCGCGGTCGATCTTGTTGATGAAGACGAGCGTGGGAATGCGTAGCCGTCGCAGGGTCCGCATGAGCACGCGTGTCTGCGCCTGGACCCCTTCCACGGCCGACACGACGAGCACCGCGCCGTCGAGCACGCTCAGCACCCGCTCCACCTCGGCGATGAAGTCCGGGTGACCCGGAGTGTCGATCAGATTGACGGTGACGTCGTCCAGCATGAAGGAGACGACGGCCGACTTGATGGTGATCCCGCGCTGCCTCTCCAGCGCGAGTGAATCGGTCTGGGTGTTCCCGTCGTCGACGCTGCCGACTTCGTCGATCACCCCGGCCGTGTACAGGAGCCGCTCGGTGAGGCTCGTCTTACCGGCGTCTACATGCGCCAGGATTCCCAGGTTCAGCGTGTGCACGAAGCGTCATGTCCTTCGAAACGGGGATGGTTCCTTGCTGGGTGGACATGAACGCTGTGCGCATTTGCGCTCCTCGGGGTCGACGGCTCGTCACGTGCAGTGGAGCAGCGGCCCCTCGGCCACTGCAACGGATTAACCGTCAACCAATTCGTGTCGAGCCACTCCCCGTGCACGGCAGTCGGTCCTAGAGTGACGCCCGTCACGCAAACCGGTTGGCACCCCCTCGCCTGGCTCTCCGGAGGGCACATGACGCGTATTGCTGTGAAAGTGGACGGCACCACGTACGAGGACGAGGTGGAGCCCCGTCTCCTCCTGGTCCACTATCTGAGGGACCGTCTGGGGCTCACCGGGACCCCCGTCGGCTGCGACACCTCCAACTGCGGGGCCTGCACCGTCGACCTCGGCGGGGAAACGGTCAAGAGCTGCTCGGTGCTCGCCGTCCAGGCCGACGGGAACGAGGTGACCACCGTCCAGGGGCTCGCCCGGAACGGGGAGTGGCACCCGCTGCAGAAGGCGTTCCACGAAAGTGCGGTTACTGCACCCCGGGCATGATCATGGCGGCCCGGGACCTGCTCCGCGACAACCCCGCCCCCACCTCGGACGAGGTGCGCCAGGCCCTGGAGGGCAACCTCTGCCGGTGCACCGGATATCAGAACATCGTGCGCGCGGTCCTGGCCGCCTCCGGACGGGAGGCCCGGTCATGACGGAGGCCACGGAGCGCGAGGTCGGCCGGGCCCGGCTGCGCAAGGAGGACGCCCGGCTCGTCACCGGCCAGACCAACTGGACCGACAACATCCAGGTGGCGGGCCTGCTGCACCTTGCGATCCTGCGCAGCCCCATGGCGCACGCCCGCATCGACCGGGTCGATGTCTCCCCCGCTCTCGCACGGCCCGGTGTCGTCGCGGCCTTCAGCGGGCACGACCTCGCACAGGGGCTGGGGTCGCTGCCCTGCGCCTGGCCGGTGACCGAGGACATCGTGCTGCCCGACCACCCGCCCATCGCGGTGGACGAGGTGCGGTACGCGGGCGACCCGGTGGCCGTGGTGGTGGCCCGCGACCGGTACGCGGCCGCGGACGCGCTGGAGGCCGTCGAGGTCGACTACACGCCCCTGCCGCCGGTGCTCGATCTGGAGTCGGCGCTCACCGAGGACGCTCCGCTGGTCCACGCCGACAAGGGCACCAACCGCTGCTATGTCTGGCCGCTCAGGACCGGCGAGGACTACGACGCGGTGAAAGGGCGCGCCGAGGTCGTCCTCAAGCGCCGCTACCACCAGCAACGTCTCATCCCCAACGCGATGGAACCGCGCGCCGTGGTGGTCACCCCGCTGGCCGCCTCCGGCGAGTACACCGTCTACTCGGCCACGCAGATCCCGCACATCCTGCGGCTCATGCTGGCGACGGTCACCGGTGTCCCCGAGCACAAGCTGCGCGTCATCGCCCCCGACGTGGGCGGCGGCTTCGGCTCGAAACTCCAGGTGTACGGCGAGGAGGCCGTCGCACTGACCGTGGCGCGCCGCCTGGGGCGCCCCGTGAAGTGGACCGAGTCCCGCTCCGAGGGCTATCTGGCGACCCATCACGGCCGGGGCATGATCCAGGACATCGAGATCGCGGCCACCCGCGAGGGACGGCTGCTGGGCCTGAAGGTGGACCTCCTCGCCGACATGGGCGCCTATCTGATGCTGGTCACGCCCGGCATCCCGATCCTCGGCGCGTTCATGTACCCGGCGATCTACAAGATGGATTCCTACGATTTCACCTGTACGGGTGTGTTCACGACCCGGACACCGACCGACGCCTACCGTGGCGCGGGCCGCCCGGAGGCCACGTTCGCCATCGAACGGATCATGGACGAGCTGGCCGCCGAACTCGATCTGGACCCGATCGAGTTGCGGCGGCGCAACTGGATCGGGCACGAGGAGTTCCCCTACACCTCGGTCGCGGGCCTGATCTATGACAGCGGCAACTACGAGGCCGCGACGGACAAGGCGCTCGCCCTGTTCGGGTACGACGACCTCCGGTCCGAACAGCAGAAGCGCGTCGAACGCGGCGACCCGGTACGGCTCGGCATCGGCGTGTCGACCTACACGGAGATGTGCGGACTCGCCCCGAGCCGGGTGCTGCGGGACCTCAGGTACGCGGCGGGCGGCTGGGAGGCGGCGAGCATCCGCATGCTGCCCAGCGGCAAGGTCGAGGTGGTCACCGGCACCAGCCCGCACGGGCAGGGTCATGTGACGGCGTGGAGCCAGATCGCCGCCGATGTGCTGGGCGTGCCGTTCGACGACGTCGAGGTCGTCCACGGCGACACGAAGGCGGCCCCGCAGGGCATGGACACCTACGGGTCACGGTCGCTGGTCGTCGGCGGGGCGGCCGTGCACCGGGCCGCGGTCAAGGTGGTGGAGAAGGCGCGGAAGGTCGCCGCCCATCTGCTGGAGGCCGCGGAGCAGGACCTGGAGTTCACCGGCGGGGTGTTCTCGGTGAAGGGCTCGCCCGAGGCACGCAGGACGATCCAGGAGATCGCCTTCGAGGCGTTCTCCTCGCACGACCTGCCGGACGGCATGGAGCCGACCATCAACGCGGAACACCTCGTCGACCCGGAGAACTTCTCCTATCCCCACGGCACCCACCTGTGTGCGGTCGAGGTGGACACCGAGACCGGGCGGACCACCATCCGTTCGTATGTGTGCGTCGACGACGTCGGCCGGGTCGTCAACCCGCTGATCGTGGAGGGGCAGGTGCACGGCGGGGTCGCGCAGGGCATCGCACAGGCCCTGTACGAGGAGGCGGTGTACGACGACGAGGGCAACCTGGTGTCGGGCACGATGGCCGACTACCTCGTGCCGTCGGCCGCCGACCTGCCCGACTTCGTGACCGACCGGACCGAGACGCCCGCCACCTCCAACCCCCTGGGCGCCAAGGGCGTGGGCGAGGCCGGGACCATCGCGGCCACTCCGGCGGTCGTGAACGCGATCGTCGACGCGCTACGTCCGCTGGGCGTCACCGACGTCCCGATGCCCTGTACACCCGGGCGTGTCTGGCAGGCACTTCAGGAGGCGTCGTCATGATCCCCGCGGCATTCGAGTACACCCGGCCGGCCGACGTCGACGAGGCGGTTCGCGCCCTCGCCGACGCGGGCGAGGAGGCGAAGGTACTGGCCGGCGGGCAGAGCCTGCTGCCGCTGCTGCGCCTCAGGCTCGCCTTCCCCGAACTCGTCGTGGACATCGGCCGGATCCCCGGTCTGCGTGGAGTGCGCGAGGACGGCGACACGCTGGTGATCGGCGCGTTGACCACCCACCACGACGTCATCGGGGACCCGCTGGTGCGGCGGCACGCGGGGCTGCTCGCGGCGGCCACGGCCACGGTCGCCGACCCGGCCGTTCGGCACCGCGGTACCCTCGGCGGCTCGCTCGCACACGCCGATCCGGCCGGAGATCTGCCGGCGGTGGCGCTCGTCCTGGACGCCGAGCTGGTCGCGGCGGGGCCCGAGGGACGGCGGAGCATTCCGGCACGGGAGTTCTTCGTCGACTATCTGCAGACCGCGCTGCGGCCCGACGAACTGCTCATCGAGGTGCGGGTACCGAAGGCGGACGGCTGGAGCTTCCACTACGAGAAGTTCCAGCGGGTCGCTCAGGCCTGGGCGGTGGTCGGCGTGGCGGCGCTCGTCCGGCGCGACGACGGGCACATCGCCGAGGCTCGGGTCGGGCTGACGAACATGGGCTCGACGCCTTTGCGGGCCGCCGCGACAGAGGCGGCGCTGGCCGGGGCCCCGATGGAGGCGGACGCCGTCGCCCGGGCCGCCGCCTCGGCGGCCGAGGGCACGCGCCCCTCGTCCGACCCGTCGGCGACGCCCGAGTACCGTGCACATCTCGCCCGGGTGCTCACCCGGCGGGCGGTGCTGGCCGCGGCCGGGACGGAGTGACGGCTTGACGGGTCCGGACGAGGTGCGTGAACGCCTGGAGAAGACGGGCTACCTCGTCGACGAAGGGCTGGCCGTCGCCTGCTTCCTGGCCCTCAGGCTGCACCGGCCGGTGTTCTGCGAGGGCGACGCGGGCGTGGGCAAGACCGCGCTCGCGTCAGCCCTTGCCGAAGCGCTCGGCGCCCCGCTGATCCGGCTCCAGTGCCACGAGGGCATCGACGCCTCACAGGCGCTGTACGACTGGGACTTCCCGCGTCAGCTCCTGCATCTGCGGGCGGCGGAAGCGGCCGGGGTCCGCGATCCGGGGCGGCTGGAGGGTGAGTTGTACGACCGCCGGTTCCTGATCGCCCGGCCGTTGCTCAAGGCGCTGGAGACCCAACCCTGTGTGCTGCTCGTGGACGAGATCGACCGTGCCGACGACGAGTTCGAGGCGTTCCTGCTGGAACTGCTGTCGGACTTCTCGGTCACCGTCCCGGAACTGGGCACGCTGCGGGCGGAGGTGCCTCCCGTGGTGGTGCTGACGTCGAACCGTACGCGCGAGGTGCACGACGCGCTCAAGCGCCGCTGCCTCTACCACTGGTTCGACCATCCCGGATTCGCCCGGGAGCTCGCCATCGTCCGCCGCAGACTGCCCGAGGTGAGCGCCCGGCTGGCCGAGCAGGTGACGGCGCTCGCGCAGGCGCTGCGCGCCGAGGACCTGGTCAAACCGCCGGGTGTCGCGGAGACGATCGACTGGGCGCGGGCGCTGGACGCGCTGGGCGCGACGGAGGCGGATGCGGAACTCGCGGTGGCGACGCTGGGGTCGGCGCTGAAGTACCGGGAGGACCTGGAGCGGGCGCGGGGCCTGGACCTGTCGGCGATTCTCGCGACGCGCGGGGCATGACATGAACGCCGACCCGCCCGCCGTCCTCGTCGGCTTCGCCCGCGCCCTGCGCGCGGCAGGCGTCGACGCAGGACCGGACCGCGTCCAGGCCTTTCTGCGCGCGCTCGCCGTACTACGGCTCGGGGTCCGCTCCGATGTGTACTGGGCCGGCCGGCTCACCCTGTGTGCCGGCCCCGACGACCTGGCGCGCTACGAGCGGGTGTTCGACGCGTACTTCGGGAACGCCCCGGACTCCGGGAACGGCCGCGCGGCGCCGTCGCCCCGGCTGCGGATGACGGTCCGGGACGCACGGTCCGCTCCCCGTACGAGCACCCGTGCCGGGGACGCAGGGGCGGCGCCGGCGCTGGCCAGCCGCACCGAGGTACTGCGCCACCGTGACTTCGCCGGGCTGACCACGGCCGAACGCGAGCAGCTGCACCGGCTGCTCGCCGCATTCACGCTGCGCGGCGAGACACGGCGTACGGCACGACGGCACCCCGCGCGACGTGGCACCGTGGATCCCCGGCGCACCGTGCGCGACATGCTGCGCCACGGAGGCGAACCCGTGCGCCCACGACTGCACACCCGTACGGACCGGCCCCGGCGTGTCGTACTGCTGGTGGACGTGAGCGGTTCCATGTCACCGTACGCCGACGCCCTGCTGCGCTTCGCGCACGCGGCCGCGCGCAGGGGCCGTACCGAGGTGTTCACCGTCGGCACACGGCTGACCAGGGTGACCCGGGAACTGTCGCACCAGGATCCGGAAGCCGCCCTGGCGGCGGTCGCGGCGGCGGTGCCGGACTGGCGCGGCGGCACCCGGCTCGGTGAACTGCTGCGCGCCTTTCTCGACCGGTGGGGGCAGCGGGGCACGGCACGCGGAGCGGTCGTGGTGTTGATGTCGGACGGCTGGGAACGTGGCGATCCGGCGCTGCTCGCGGCCCAGATGCGCCGGCTGCACCGGCTCGCGCACCGGGTGATCTGGGCCAACCCGCTCAAGGCTCGTCCGGGCTACGCGCCGCTGGCGGCCGGTATGGCGGCGGCGCTGCCGAGCGTGGACGCTTTTGTCGAGGGGCAAAGTCCCGCCGCGCTGGAACGTCTGGCCGCGGTGGTGAGAGGAGCGGAACCGTGACCGAGGGAGCGCGTGATGCGTGAGATCCTTCCGGCGCTGCACCGGTGGTACACGACGGGATCCCCGTTCGGGCTCGCCACGGTCGTGGCCGTGAGCCGGAGCGCGCCGCGCGCGCCGGGAGCAGCGATGGCCGTCGGTCCCGGCGACGAGGTCGTGGGCAGCGTCTCGGGCGGCTGCGTCGAGGGCGCCGTGTTCGAACTCGCCCAGGAGGTCGTCGAGTCGGGCGAGCCCTGTCTGAAGACCTTCGGCTACAGCGACGAGGACGCGTTCGCCGTCGGGCTCACCTGCGGCGGGGAGATCACTCTGCTGGTGCGCCGGGTGACGCCGCGGGAGGACGTCTCGTTCGGGGCGGTGGCCGAGTCGGTGGCGGCCGGGCGCCCGGTGACCGTGGCGACGGTGGTCGACGGTCCCGCGCCGCGCGGGGCCACGCTCGCCGTGTGGTCCGAAGACGTGTCGGGTTCGCTGGGCTCGAGCGGCCTGGACGTCGCGGTCACCGCCGACGCACGCGGCGAACTCGCCCTGGGCGCCACCGGCCGACGGCACTACGGCCCGCGCGGCGAGCGGCGCGAGGACGCCGTCACCGTCTTCCTGCACTCTTTCGCGCCGCCGCCGCGGATGCTGGTCTTCGGCGCCATCGACTACGCGGCCGCCGTGGCCCGTATCGGCGACTTCCTCGGCTATCGGGTCACGGTCTGCGACGCCCGTCCGGTCTTCGCCACGCCGAAGCGGTTTCCGGAGGGCGTGGAGGTCGTCGTGGACTGGCCGCACCGGTATCTGCGTGGCACCGCCACCGACGACCGCACGGTGATCTGCGTGCTGACCCACGACCCGAAGTTCGACGTGCCGCTGCTGGAGGAGGCGCTGCGCAGGCCGGCCGCGTACATCGGGGCGATGGGCAGCCGCCGCACCCACGACGACCGGATGAAGCGGCTGGCCGGAGCCGGGCTGACGGATGCCGAACTCGCCCGGCTGCGCTCACCGATCGGCCTGGACCTCGGGGCGCGCACGCCCGAGGAGGTCGCGGTGTCCGTGGCCGCCGAGATCGTCGCACTACGGTGGGGCGGCACCGGAGAACCACTGGCGGCGACATCGGGGGCGATCCATCCGCGCCGGACCCCTCACGAGTCGCCGTAGGGGTCGTCGCGGCCGTCGCAACTGCGTCATGGAGGAGGAAACAGATGGAGCTGCACCACGAGTTCACGGTCCCCGTCCCGGTCGAGGACGCCTGGCGGACGCTCCTCGACATCGAGCGGGTGGCGCCGTGCATGCCGGGCGCGACGGTGGAGGAGTACGACGGCAAGACCGTGACGGGGTCGGTGAAGGTCAAGGTCGGCCCGGTCACCGTCACCTACCGGGGCACCGCCGTCTTCGAGGAGCAGGACGAGTCGGCGCACCGGATGGTGCTGCTCGCCAACGGCCGGGAGACGCGCGGTCAGGGCACCGCGCGGGCCACGGTCACGGGAACGCTGGAGCCACGGGACGACGGGGGCACGACCGTCTCGGTGCGCACCGAACTGACCGTGACCGGACGGCCGGCGCAGTTCGGGCGGGGGGTGCTCGCCGAGGTGGGTGACAAGCTGGTCGGGCAGTTCGCCGACTGCCTGGCCCGACGGCTGGACGGCCAGGCCGCGGCCGAACGGCCCGTCCCTCCCGCCGCGCCTCGGGAAGGGGAACGCCCCGACGAGCCCGAGCCCATCGACCTGCTGCGCACCGCGGGGGCTCCGGTGGCCAAGCGCCTCGCGGGAGTGGCGGCGGCCATCGTCGTGACGGCCCTTGCGCTCGTGCGCCTGCGCCGCATCGCGCGCGCCCGCTCCGGTGGCCGGTGACGGGCCGGGCTCAGGTCTGCGTTCCTCGTCCGGTGCGCGGGGGCAGCCGGTGCAGGACCACGTCCGTCAGTTCACCGCCGGACACGGTCGCGGTCATGTAGGTGCAATGCGGCTGGCGCCGACGGTCGGTCGGGGAGCCCGGGTTGAGCAGACGCAGTCCGGTGTCCGTGACGGTGTCCCAGGGGATGTGGCTGTGGCCGAAGACCAGGACGTCGAGGTCGGGGAAACGCGCGGCGCAGCGGCGCTCCCGGCCCTGGGCGCTGCCCGTCTCGTGGACGACGCCGAGGCGCAGACCGTCGAGTTCGGCGCGCGCCACCTCGGGGAGCCGGGAACGCAGGTCGGCCCCGTCGTTGTTGCCGTGGACACCGATCAGCCGCGCGGACCGGCTCTCCAGCAGCTCGAGGGTGGCCATGTCCACCCAGTCACCGGCGTGGATCACGACGTCGGCACGCGGAAGTTCCGCGACCAGTTGCGCGGGCAGTTCCCCGGCCCGCTTGGGCAGGTGGGTGTCGGACATGAGGAGCAGACGCACGACGGCAGGGTGTCACGACGTCAGGGCCCGGGCATCCGGCTCAGCTGCGTGCCGCCGACGGCTCCTGCTGCAGGGAGACGTCCGCCCACACCTGCTTGCCGCCGCTGACCGGGACGGTCCCCCACGCCGCTGACATGGCCTCGACGAGGAGGATGCCCCGGCCGCCCGTGGCCTCCCAGCCGATGCTCGTCGGCTTGATGGGCGTGCGCGGTGAGGCGTCCAAGACCGCGATGCGCAGCCGGTGGTTGAAGAGGGTGAGGTGCAGTCGGACCTGACCGCCGGTGTGGACCAGGGCGTTGGTGACGAGCTCGGAGACGACGAGCAGCACCACGTCGACGTCCTGCGTGACGCCCCAGGCACGCAGGCTGCGCCGGGTGAAGCGGCGTGCGTGCCGGACCGCCTCGGGGACGCGCCACACCGTCCAGCTCTCGCGCAGCGGGCGCACCGCCAGGCCGTCGTAGCGCATGAGCAGCAGGGCCACGTCGTCGCTGCGGTTCGCACCGGCGAGGAGGGCGTCCGCGACCAGCCCGAGGTGCCCCGGATCGGCGGCGGACAGTTCTTCGGCCAGCCGCGCGAGACCTACCTCGATGTCGAGGGCGGCGGACTCGACCAGACCGTCCGTGGTCAGGGCGAGGACCGTACCCGGCTGCAGTCGCAGCAGGCTCATCGGGAAGTCGGCCCGGTCCACGACGCCCAGGGGCGGACCCCCCTCCGACTCGACGATCTCCGTACTGCCGTCCGGATGCCGCAGCACCGGTGCGAGGTGGCCGGCGCGGACACACCAGGCGGAGCCCTCCTCCATGTCGACGTCGACGTAACAGCAGGTGGCGAACAGGTCGGACTCCATGTCCATGAGAAGCCGGTTGGCGTGCGAGACGACGACGTCCGGGGGGTGACCCTCGACCGCGTACGCGCGCAGGGCCGTACGCATCTGGCCCATCAGAGTGGCAGCGCCGGCGTTGTGGCCCTGGACGTCGCCGATGACGAACGCGACGTGGTTGTCGGACAGCGGGATGACGTCGTACCAGTCGCCGCCGAGCTCGAGACCCGCGGTGGTGGGCAGATAGCGCGCGACGGCGACCGCGCCGGGCAGCCGGGGCAGGCGGCGCGGCAGCAGCGCGCGCTGGAGCATGCCGATGAGTTCGTGCTCGGCGTCGAAGGCGTGGGCGCGTACCAGCGCCTGCCCGGCGAGGCCCGCCACGGCGGTGAGCAGCGCACGTTCGTCGGGTCCGAAGTCGTGCGGCTCGTTCCAGCCGATCAGGCAGGCGCCGGCCGTGCTGCCGCCCGCAGGCAGCGGCAGCACGGCGAGGCCACCGGGGCCCACCCCCGCCAGCGCGGGCTCCAGTTCGGTGCCGGTGGCCCAGATCCCGGCGCCGCCTTCGCTCAGCGCCGCGGCGAGAGTGGGCATGGCGCGCACAGGTGCGTCGGGCCACTCCGAACGCCACTCGGTCCGCCACAGCTCCGGCCACGCCTCCGGTTCGGGCGGGTCCAGGACGGTCACCACGAGCCGGTCGCCCTCCAGCTCGGCGAGGGCGACGCGGTCGGCCCTCAGCGGCTTGCGCAGGGCGGACACCACGGCCTGGCTGACGTCGCGGACGGTGCCCGCGGTGGCGAGGGCGGCGGCGAGCTGCTGGATGCGGGTGACGTCGCTGACGGCGGAGCGCAGCTTCGAGGCCTCGGCAACCGTTCCCACCAGGCGTGCCGGGTGGCCCTCCCCGGCGGGCAGCAGGCGCCCGCGCAGCCGCAGCCACCTGGGCTCGCCGGACGGCTGGAGGATGCGGAACTCCAGTTCCCGGTCGCCGATGGACATATGGTCGGCCTCGACCACGGACATCAGGGAGGGCAGGTCGTCCGGCACGGTCCGGGCGAGCAGGGTCTCGACCCGGCCGTCGAACTCGTCCGGCTCGATGCCGAACAGCTGGAGCATCTCGTCGTCGACCTCGACCCGGCCGCTGTCGACCGCGAGGCTGAAAAAGCTGCCGGACAGCTCCTTGGCGTGGTCCTCGGCCGGGGCGGGACCGGCGACGGCCTCGGCGAGCAGCCGGAGACATTCGCGCTCCTCGGCGTCGAAGCCCTCCAGGGCGTCGCTGACAGCGACCAGACACCCTCCTTCCCGCAGCGGGAGGGCGGCGAGCGAGAAGTCCCTGGAGGGCAGCCGCTGGGCGTCCGGGCAGCGGCCGAGGTCCTCGGCGGTCAGCCACACGGGCAGCCCGGAGCGCTGCACGTCCACCGCGGGGCCACCGGCGGACAGCGAGTAGACGTCGCGCAGTCCGTACAGCGTGCGCGGCACACCGACGGACTCGGTGAGGCAGACCTGGTCGCCGTCGGCTGTCGGGGTGTAGACGGCGGCGAGCGTCGCTCCGGCGAAGACAAGTGCCTGTTCCAGGGTGCGGCGCAGGCGCTCGCGCGGGTCGAGGTCCGCGCCGAGGGTTTTGAGGGCAAGTTCGGCACGGAGTGTTCTCGTTCTGCGTCCCGCAGCGCCCTCACCGCCCATTTTGCAATTACAGCGCTTCGCGGACGCTTACGCAGCCCCTGTGAACGTGCCGATCCCATATGTCGGTGGTGCGGGGCGACGCGCGCCCCGCGGCCGGCCGGCCCGTTCCTGGGAGTGACAGGGCCACCCATGAACCCGGGACGGCGGCCATACGGTGGTCCTTTGAACGGCTGCGCCGCGAAGAGGTCGCGATGCTCGCCGGCATCAGCTCCGACTACCACCTGCGGCTCGAACAGGGTCGCGACCGCCGTCCGTCCAGGTCCTCCAGGCGATCGCCCGGGTGCTGCAACTGGACGACGACGCGACCGCGCGCGGGGCGGCGGCGCCCGCGTGACGGTCCGCACGCTCAGCGGTCCGGCCCTTGCGCCGAGGGCCGGACCGCGTCATCGCCCGAGTGGAACCGGCGGGGCGTCCGGCCGGTCAGCGGGCGGACTCCAGCGCCTGGCTTCCGCCCGCCCCGTTGTTCCCCGACGGACCGGACCCATCGGCCCCGCCGGCCGACGCATCACCGGCACCGGACTGGTCCCCG
>NZ_JAYWVC010000107.1:0-28494 GCF_036281785.1 Streptomyces chiangmaiensis
TCATCGCCGCGTCCGCCCGTGGCGCCGCGCCCATCGGACACCGTCGCCCCACCAGGCCATACGTGTGCCTGTGCACTTCCTCCGTCGCAGCTTTGCAGGCGCAGCGGTTACGGTGCTGCCGTGGCTGATCGATCGGGGGAGACAACGATGCCCGGAACCGTGCTGCTGCTCGCGGCCTCACCGGCGGGCAAGGGGTGTCTGGTGGACGCGGCCTCCGTGCTTCCGGTGCTCGCGGCAGTGGCCCCGCCGGTGCTGTCCGGCACGGACACCGCGAACGTGGTCGAACTCGCCGACCCGCTCGAGCCGCAGGCCGTCCTCACCCGGCTGCGGGCCGCCGCGACCGCCCCCGGCCCGCTGACGATGTTCCTCAGTGGGCAGCTCCAGCTCGACCGCCGCCAGCACCTGCCGTACCTGGCGCTGGCCCGCACCACCCCGGCCACGGTCCGCTACACCGGCTTCCCCTGGCAGTGGATCCGCGAGGAGCTGCGGCTGCGTCCGCCCGGGACCACGACGGTGTTCGCAGATCTGCACGCGGACTCCGAGACCTGGCGGTACCTGCGCACCGCGCCTCTCGACTGCGGCCCCGCCGTCCTGCTCTACGGCCGCGTGGCCCCGCCGCCACCGCGCCGCGCGCTGGCGGTCCCGGCGTACATGAAGGCCGTGGCGACCCTTTTGCGCAGTGGCCTCCGCCCGGACCCGGCGACCCTGCACCACCAGGCGCTGACCCGGGCGCAGGCGGAGACGGGCGGACCGGGGGACATCGTCCTCACCCCCGGCGGGCCGAATCCGGGACGGGGTCCGCTCACGCCGCCGTCGTTCGCACCCGTACCGCCCGCGGCCACGCGCCCGGACCCGCACGCCGCGCTCACCGCAGCCGTCGAGGACGGCCGGCACGCGGAGGCGGCCGCGCTCGCCGCGCAGTGGGAGCAGATCGCGCTGCGGTCGCACGGACCCGGGTCCGAGGAGGCACTGCACTGGATGGAGGTCCGCGCCGACCTCGCGATGCTCGCGGGCGACGCCGGCCGCAGCTGCGAGACCTGGCTGGCGGTCGCCACCGCCCGGCTCTCGGCCGGCCAGAGCCCGGCGGATACGGCGGTGGAGGCGGCCGTCGACCGCGCCCACCACCAATGGGGCCGCATGGGCGACGCGGCGCGGGCCCGCGCGCTGGGCCCCGCCCTCGTCGCATTGCGGGAACGGGTACCAGGACGCCGTGAGGGCGCCCTGCACCATGTCCAGGAGCACCTGCTCCGGCTGCAGCGTCAGCTCCAGACACAGCCGTGACGGTGCCCGGCCGGGGGCGCCGGGGTGTGAGCACCACGCCGCTCCGCGCCCCGTGCGCCGTCGGGTCCACTGAGCCTCCCGTCGTGCGGCGGCCGCCGGGGACCGCGTCGTGCCGGAACGGGCGACGACCGGCTCATGCCACCGACAAGTGCGCCAGCGCGCCCGACACCAGCGCTCGCACGCCGGGTGCGACGGTGGACAGGTCGGGTGCGAAGCGGGGGCTGTGGTTGCTCGGGACCGCTGCGAACTTCTCCATGAGGTCCGTGCCGGGCGCCGCCTCCCAGACCTCGGCCGGGGTGCTCGTCACGAACCAGTACGCGTACGGGACCCCGTCCGGGGCCAGGTCGGGAAAGTCCTCGCTGCCCATCGCCGGGCCCGGGTCGAAGACCGTGCCCGGGCCGAACACCTCTCCGTGCACGGAGGTGACGCGGCGGTCGGTGTCGGCGTCGTTGACCGTGACCGGGAAGTCGGCGCCGATGATCACCTCGGGCTTGCGCGGACAGCCCGCGGCCAGGCACTCGCCCGCCGCGATGCGCTGGATCGCGGTGACCATCCGGTCCCGTACCCGGGCCGACTGCGTGCGCAGGTTCAGCGCGATGCGCGCGGTCGAGGGGATGATGTTGTTCCCGGTGCCCGCCTCGATCCGGCCCACCGTCAGCACCGCCGAGTCACGCGGCGCGACCTCCCGGCTGACGACGGTCTGCAGCCGGGTGACGAGGTAGGCGGCCGTCACCACGGGGTCGACGGTCGACTCCGGGCGCGAGCCGTGACCGCCCCGGCCGTGCACGACGATGTCCACGTCCGTGGAGGCGGACAGGATCAGGCCCGGGGAGTGCGCGTAGAGCCCGGCCGGGCCCGGCGCCGCGTGCTGGGCGAGCAGGACGTCGGGGCGCGGGACGCGGTCGTACAGCCCGTCCGCGACCATCGCCCGGGCACCCTCACCGCTCTCCTCGGCGGGCTGGCCCACCACGAGCAGCGTGCCCGACCAGGTCTCGCGTCCCGCGGCCAGCGCTCGGGCCGCGCCCGCCAGCCAGGTGACGTGCAGGTCGTGCCCGCAGGCGTGCATCACGCCCGGCACCTGCGAGGCGTACGGCAGACCCGTCTCCTCGGCGACCGGAAGAGCGTCCATGTCGGCCCGCAGCAGGACGGTGGGCCCGCCGCCGTTGCGCAGCACCCCGGCGATCCCGGTTCCGCCGATACCCTCGGCGGTCTCGTATCCGGCCGTGCGGAGGCGCTCGGCGAGCTTCCCGGCGGTCCGGTGCTCACGCAGCGACAGCTCGGGATGGCGGTGCAGATCCCGGTAGCACTCCTCCAGGTCGCCGATCGGGAGGTCGGCGGTGAGGTCCAGCGCGGTGCGTGCGGCGGGGGAGGTCACGGGGCCAGGGTATGCGCCGGGCCGTCCCCCGGCATCGAGGTCTCCGGGGCCCGCAGCCGGCCATGAAGAAGGCGGCCGCCGGCGGGAGGGGGGATCTCCGCCGGCGGCCGCCGCCCGGGGCGTCCCGTCGCCGCCGACCTCGTCCGGTCGGTTCAGCGCGGGTCCTGTATGACGTGCTGGGCGGGCAGGGGCTCCGTCGCCCGGGCCGGACCCGTGTTGGCCGCCGTGATCAGGGCGGCCACGGCGACGACTGCTGCGGCGAATCCTCTGGCGTAGCGGGGCGATATGCGTCCGCGATGAACGGAAAGGCGTCCGAGCACGGCAACCGACCTCGCAATGACAGCGATGGATTAAGCATGCTTAAGGCGCTTCTAACGTAGGGGGTGGGACGGCAGAACCGGAAGAGCACCAAGGGAAGTTGGGCCCCCCGTGCGCAAGATTGAACCAGGGTCAGGATTCCGGTCTTCATAACTGTGCTTACTGGCATGATTAATCGCATGGCGGAGCGAGACGACCCGGAGACGATCGGGCGCAGGGTGCAGCAACTGCGGCGCGAGCGCGGCATGACGCAGAAGCAGTTGGCCGAGCCCGCGTACACGCCCGCCTACATCTCCACCTTGGAGGCCGGACGCGTCCGTCCCTCCGACGAGGCGCTCCGGCATCTGTCCGAGCGGCTCGGTGTCGCCTTCGACGAGCTGGCCACCGGACGCCCCGCCCACCTCGCCACCACCCTGCGGCTCAGGCTGACCGACGCCCAGCGCACCCTCGCCACCGGAGAGGCAGAGGTGGCGGCCGAGCAGTACGCCGCGCTGCTGGCCGAGGCCGAGACGCACGGGCTCGACGCCGAGCGGGCCGCCGCACAGCTCGGGCTGGGCGAGTGCGCCCTGGACGTCGGTGACCTGGCTGCGGCGCGGCGGCACTTCGAGCGCGCGGAGAAGAGCCTGGCCGACGCGCCGCTGCCCAGCCGGGTCCCGGCGCTGCGCGGCCGCGCCGTCTCCCACTACCTCGCCGGCGAACTCCGCTACGCCTGCTACCTGCTGGAGTCGACGCTCGACGAGCTCAACCGCTCAGGACTGCACGACCCGGACGCCCTGCTGCTGCTCTACGCGAGCGCCATAGGCCCGTACATGGACATGGGGGCGCACGCGCGGGCGGCGCAGGCCGCCGAGTTCGCCCTCGCCCTCGCGCCGCAGGTGGGCGACCCGGCGCTCGTCGCGCGGATGCACCGATCGGTGGCCCGCACGCTCCTCGCGGAGGGCCGGGTCGCCGAGGCGGACGCCTCTCTCGCCAAGGCCGCCGAGCTGTACCGGCAGCTGCAGATCCGCACCGAACTGGCCAACTGCCACTGGATGCGCGGCTATCTGTACGCGCAGAACGGCGAACTGGAGCGTGCGGAACACGAGTTGCGTGAAGCGCTCGCCATGCTCGCCGAGAAGCGGGCCGCCCTCTACAGCAGTCAGGTCGCGGTGGAGCTGGCGGACGTGCTGCACCGGCGCGGCAAGTCCGAGGAGGCCGCGGAACTGCTGCACGGCGTCCTCGGTGACATCGGCCCCGAGCGCGGCGCGGTGCACTCCGCCGCCGCGCACCGCCTCCTCGGCATCATCGCGGAGGACGCCCGCGACACAGAGGCCGCCGAGGAGCACTACGTGCGTGCGCTCAGCGTGCTGGAGCGGGCGGGAGCCGCCGGCGACCTCGCGGACCTGTGCAGGCTGCTCGGCGATCTGCTGCGCCGTACCGGCCGGGTGGAGGCCGCCCTGGACGCCTACCGTACGGGCCTCGGCCACCGCACGGCTCCCGGCACGACGACCCTCGGCCCGGCACCGGCGCAGCCGCCGCTGTGACCGCCCGCTCCCGGCGGACCGGGCCGACGCGCACGGGGAGGCGCCGGTTCGCCATACGGTCTAGGGCGTGACGATCGGGAACTCACGGTCCGGTTGTGTCACATAGGAGAACAGCCGCTTCAGCAGCCCCCGGTCCCCGTCCGTCTCGATGCCCGCGAGGCCCTTGCCCGCAAGCAGGCCCAAAAGTTCCGGACGGGTGAGGGTGAGCGTCAGGCCGGCCTTCGGCTTGGGAGTGCGGTGCAGCGGCATGCTGCGGTGCGTGAGTGCGCCGTGCTCCAGATTGATCCGGTACCGGCGTTGCTCGTCGATCACCACCAGATCGATGATCAGCCGTGGCTCCCGCGCGGCGCGGGGCCCGTCGATACGCACCGCGATGGAGTCCAGCAGCATCCCGACGGAGAGCGCCGACGTCAGCTCGGCCGTGTCGGTGATGACGGCGGGACCGCCCGTTTCCTCCAGCAGCTCGCGCGCGCCGGTCAGATAGATGTTCCGCCAGGGTCCGTTCTCGGCCCCGTGCCCGAGCCGTTCGTACACACCTGCCAGCGTCCGCCTCGCCTCCTCGTCGCCCGGTTCGGCGAAGACGAGGTGGTTGAGGAGGGTGGCCGCGAAGCGCAGATCCCCGGCGTCGGCGTACCGGCGCGCCGCCGCGAGTATCGCGGCGGGTCCGCCCGCCATCTCCACGTACCGTTCGGCGAGCCGGACCGGCGGAAGCTCCCACAGATGGGCCGGGTTGCCGTCGTACCAGCCCAGGTACCGCTGGTAGACGGCCTTGACGTTGTGGTTCAGGGAGCCGTAGTAGCCCCGCGCGTGCCAGGCGCCCTCCAGCGCGGGCGGCAGCCGCAGCTCCTCGGCGATCTCCGGTCCCGTCAGGCCGCCGTTCAGCAGCCGCAGCGTCTGGTCGTGCAGATACGCGTACAGGTCCCGCTGCTCCCCCAGCAACCGGACGACGTTCTCGTGTCCCCAGGTCGGCCAGTGGTGAGAGGCGAAGGCCACGTCGTAGGAGTCGCCGAAGAAGTCGATGGCCTCGTCGAGGTACCGGGACCAGACGCGGGCGTCGCGGACGAGGGCGCCGCGCAGGGTCAGGATGTTGTGCAGGGTGTGCGTGACGTTCTCGGCGAGGCACAGGGCCCGCTGCTCGGTGAAGAGGAAGTTCATCTCGGCCGGTGCCTCGGTGCCCGGCGTCAGCTGGAACAGGATCCGTACCCCGTCGACGACCTCCGTCTGCCCGCTGTGCGTGATGTCGACGGTGGGCGGAACAAGGGTGACCGTCCCGGTCGACACAGTCGTGCCGAGCCCGGTGCCGATCTGCCCGTCGGGTGCCTTCGGCAGCGATGCGCCGTACATGAATCCGGCGCGCCGGGCGATGGCGGGTCCGGCGAACACGTTCTCGCTGACCGCGTGCTCCAGGAACCCGACGGGTGCGAGGACCGGCACACCGGCTTCCGCGTCGGTCGGCAGCACACCGCAGGCGCCGCCGAAGTGGTCCACGTGGGAGTGGGTGTAGATCAGCCCGGTGACGGGCCGCTCCCCGCGGTGCCGCCGGTAGAGCGCGAGGGCGGCCGCCGCGCACTCGGTGGAGACGAGCGGGTCGACGACGACGATGCCGTCGTGACCCTCCACCAGGGTCATGTTGGCCAGGTCCAGCCCGCGCACCTGGTAGACGCCCTCGGTCACCTCGTACAGCCCCTGCCGCGCGCACAGTTGCGACTGCCGCCACAGGCCGGGGTGCGCGGTGTCGGGGCAGGCGCCGTCGAGGAACCCGTACGCGTCCCCGTCCCACACCACCTGCCCGTCGTCGGCCGTCACCACCCCGGGCACGAGGGCGGAGACGAACCCGCGGTCGGCGTTCTCGAAGTCGGTGCGGTCCTCGAAGGGCGGCAGACCGTCACGGGGCGCGGCGTCCATGGGCCCAGCTTCCGTGCGGGGGATGCGAGAGGCCAGTGGTGGAGGACCGTTCGAGGTCTCCGCGAACCCCCCGTTTGCCCGGCTCACACATGGGCGTTCACGCCAGGCGCCGCCCGTCCGCCGGTCGTTCCGGCCGACGTTCCCGTCGCCGCGGCCGTCGCTCGGCGCGACCGGCTCCCGGGAGCCGGCGTTCCAGGTGCCCATGCCGGGGCGCCCGTCGTGACCGGGACGGCGCGCGTGGCGCCGTCGCCGACGGCCGTCATGGTGTGCGTGCGCACGTCGACCGCCCGGACCCGGTTCCAGTAGCCCGCGACGTCGGCGACGACCTTCAACTGCCGCTCCACACAGGCATGTCGGCCCTTCGGCCCGAAGGGCCCCGAAGGGGACGGACATCGGCCTCCCGGCGCCGACGGTCTGCCGTGCCGCCGTCTTCCCTCCGGCGTTCGCGTCCGGCGCGGCCGTCCGCCCTTGGCTTGCGAGCGCCGCGGGGGCACACCCGGCGGCGGCCCGGACGAGCCCCCGACGCCGGCTCCCGGCTCCGCTGCTCATCGTGTCCTTCCTGGTGGTGTGTTTCCATGTGCGACGTACGGGACCTGTACGCACGGGCGAGACGACCGGGTTGCTACGTAATTTTCCGGAATGTCGCAGCGACGTGAGGCGGGGCCAGGGGCAAGCACGTGGCGGGGGCATGACCGAGAGCGTGGCGGGGGCATGACCGAGGAAGAGTTCGACGCGTTCTACGCCGGCGCGTTCCCACGGCTTACCGGTCAGCTCTATGCGTTCACGGGTGATCACGGCGAGGCGCAGGACGTCGTGCAGGAGGCGTTCGTACGTGCCTGGCACCGGCGGCGGGAGTTCCTGGCCGACGGAGCACCCGAGGCGTGGATACGGACGGTGGCGATGCGCCTCGCGGTCAGCCGCTGGCGGCGGGCGCGCCGTTGGCTCGAACTGGTGCGTCGTACTCCGCCACCCGAGCACATTCCAGGTCCCGGTCCCGAACGGGCCACGCTCGTGGCTGCGTTGCGCAAACTGCCCGAGGCGCAGCGGATGGCCCTGGTTCTGCACCATCTGTGCGACCTCAGCGTGGAGCAGGTAGCCTCCGAGACCGGTGCTCCGGTGGGGACGGTCAAGGCCAGACTGTCCCGGGGCCGGGCGGCGCTGGCGCGAGAACTGGCCACCGGCGAGGAGGAGAGGGAGGACCACCGTGTCCGATGATCTCACCGCCGGGCTGCGTGCACTGGCCGAGTCCGGGCAGGCCCCGCCCCCCGTCTCCGGTGCGGAGATCCGACGCCGGGCGGGCGTGCGCCGACGCCTCCGCCGTACGGCCGGCGGGATCGCCGGCGCCTCCGCCGCGACGGCCCTGGGCGTCGTGGTCCTGCTCGGTCTCACCGGACCGGACACGCCGTCATGGACCTCCCCGGCCGCGATCCCGACGAGCGTGCCGTCCACCCGGACGGGACCCGCCGTGACGGTGGACCTCACCCGGCGGACGCTCACCATCGACGGCCGAGAACTGCCCGTCACCGCGGGCACGGTGCGTACCCGCACACCTACGGGACGGATGACGGTCACCGCCCTGGCGGCCATCAAGACGGTGTCCGGCAAGGACGTCGGCCTCAAGGGTGCCTACGGCACCAAGATCCCCTGGGTGGTCGAACTCCGCGCGGGCGACGGCACGAGGACCTATCTCGGCGGTCTGGTGTACGACGCCAAGGCCCCCGGCCACTACGACGTGACGAGTGGCTGGATCGGTCTGAACCTCGTGAACGCGAAGTGGCTCCAAGCGCAGTTGCGTGTGGGGGACGTGGTCGAGATCAAGGACGGCGGACGCGCGCCGGACCCGCTCCGTGGGCCGACCTCGGCCGGTGGTGCGTCCGCCGGGCCGACGCCGTCCGGTACGGCCTCCTTCTTCGGAGGAACCGGCACCCCCTGACCCCGTCGGCCGCCGCGGGCGGCTCCGGTGAGCCCTCCGCCGGCCGGGACGAGCGGCCGCACGCCCACCACCGGGCGTGTGCGGCGGGCCCCGATCGGGACGAAGGACGGGTCAGTCCTCCTCCCCCTCGAAGAAGTCCCCGATCTCGTCCACCACCTCGGCCGCGACCATCCCGCCGACGACACCGACGGCGAGTCCCGCCGCGCCCGCGGCGACCGCCGTGCCGATGCCGGAGTGATGACCGTCGTGGTGGCCGTGGTGATCGCCGTGGTGGCCGTGCACCGCGTACGGGTCGTGCCCTCCGTAGGCCATCTGCGCACCGTGGGCCGTCCGGTGTTCGACCAGCTGTCCGACCCAGCCGTCGACGTCCGCGGCCCAGTCGCGGGTGTGGACGTCCTGGTGGCCGGCCGTGAAGCGGACGAGTGTGTCATGGCCCGAGGAGAGGAGACCGCCCCGCTTGTCCGCCTCGAGCACGATCTCCACACGCTCAGGTGCGGCGAGGAAGGTCAGCTCGATCTCGTCGACCGCGTGCGCGTACTGCACGGCCGGGGCCAGCTCGATCTCCTGGTAGAAGGGCAACCGCTGCCCGGTGCCGCCGATGCGTCCGTGCTCCAGGTCCGCCGAGCGGAAGCCGAAGCCGAGCCGGCCGAATGCCTCCAGCACCGCCTCCTGGACCGGCAGCGGGCGCACCGCCAGCGGATCCAGGTCGCCCTGGTCCGTGGCGCCGGCGACCGCCAGCTCCGTGCGCACGCCGAGGGCGACGCCCAGCGGCTGCCCGTACAGCTCGGTGATCGGCGTCTCCCACGGCAGCGGCACGCTGAACGGCACACTGCGCTGCTCCTCCTCGCCCAGCCGGAGGCCGCCCCCGACCGTGAACCGGGCGAAGACGACCGTGCCCTCGCTCTCCCCCTCCCCGTGCTCGGCCTCCACGCGCGCGACCAGCTCGAGACCGATGTGCTCGATCTCCACGGCCGTGCCGCCGCCGCGCAGATGCACCTGCCCGGACAGCGGACCGCCGGGCAGGGCCACGCCGGTGTCGAGCACCGTGTCCACCTCGGGACCGGCCACGCCGATCGCCCCGAGCAGCCGTTTGAACACCATGCCGGTGTCGCTCCTTCTCTGGTCGCGCTGTCGTCCGTTGGCACCGGTCGGCGTCCGGAAGTGCCGCACACCGATCCGCCGCCCGTTGAACCGACGGTGAAGGCAGCGGAGTTCCCGGTCCGCGAGGCGAGGGACCGAAGTCATTCGTAAGGGCGACGACTTCGGCCAAGCGGGCCATGCCGCGGGGCGCTCGTCGGCCGGTACGGGTGCCGTGTCACGGGCCGCCGGCAGGCGGTGTTCCGGACCGGGGCGACACCGGGGTTCGCGGTCCGAAGGCGCCGTGACCGCTGTGAGGAACGTCACTCCGCTCGGTGGTGCGTTCGAGGGTCTCTCTGGCAGGGTGGCTTGATGCAGACCCTCTACAGAAGCCTGGTCAAGCTGCTCCCCCGACTCGGGGTGCGGGTGGTCGATCTCGGCCCCGGTGAGGCCGTGGTCTCCCGCCGCGGTGCCCGTGCCCGGCTTCCCGTGGGACCGGGTGCGGATCTGGTGGCCCGCACCGGCCGACGTCCGTACGCGGTGGCGCAGGTGGGGCCGGACCAGTGGCTGGTCACCCGGCGACGCGAGGGGGAGCCGGAGGCACCGAGCGAGGCGTGGAAGAGCGTGCGGCTCGGGGACAGCGGAGGGCACCTGGTACTCGACCCGCGGGCGGCGGCCGACGAACGCGGACTCCAGCTTGCGGCGGCCGAGTATCTGTGCGCCCACCACGTGGCCGCGCTGCTCGCGCGGTACGAGGTGAACTGTGTGTTCGACGTCGGGGCCAACACCGGCCAGTACGCTCGCCGGCTGCGCCGGCACGGCTATACCGGCCGCATCGTCTCGTTCGAACCCACGGCCGCCGCCTTCGCCAAGCTGGAGAAGGCGGCCGAAGGGGACCCGGACTGGTCGGTCCACCCCTTCGGCCTGGGCCGCAAGGACGAGACCATGTCCATCCACACGGCCTGGAACACCATGAACTCTCTGCTGCCGCCGAGCGACTACGGCCGCGACCGCTATCTCCGGTTCGCGAAGTCGCAGACGGAGGAGATCGAGATCCGCCGGCTCGACGGGGTGATGGACAAGGCGCTGGCCGGCCTCGACCACCCTCGCCCCTATCTGAAGATGGACACGCAGGGGTACGACCTGGAGGTCTTCGCGGGCGCCGGTGAGCGCACCGGGGAGTTCGTCGGACTGCAGTCGGAGGTGGCTCTGCTGCGGCTGTACGAGGGCAGCCCGCGGATGCAGGAGGCCGTCGCCGAGTACGAGAGCCGCGGTTTCGAGATCACCGGGATGTACCCCGTCACGCGGGAGGCGTCCACGGGACGGGTGGTGGAGTTCGACTGCGTGATGGTGCGGGCTGCGGCCGCGCCGGACTGAGCGGACAAGCCGCCGGGACCGACAGCCGGGGCGGGCGGAACCCGGGCCGGAAGGGGACGACGGGGTCCGCCGTCCGACCGGAGCGCCTGGTTCCTTATGTGGCCGAAACGTGATGCACCATCAAGTGGTCATGCTTTCAACGAGGTTGACAGCCGATTCGAGTTGATCGACTATGTGCTCGAACTGTGGCTCATGTGACCAGTGAGCCCGGTGTTTCTCTTAGACCACTCCTGCCCGGCCACGGTCCCGGCGGCTTCGCGCCGCCCGCCTGCCTTGCCCGGGTCTCGGTTCATGAAGTTGGGGGAACGCATGTCCGTTGCGAGACATGTCACCGTACGCAGGCTGCTGGTGACGGGCGCCGCGGCGCTCACGCTCACCGCCGTCACCGGCGGCGCCGCCTGGGCCGGCGGTACACCCGGCGGCGACGGCTGGAACAAGAGCGGCCGCGGCTATGCCTCCGGCACGGGTCCGGGCACGGTGACGGAGGCCGACCACTGCCAGTTCTCGCTCGACGGGAGCGCCTTCACCGACTCGGTCCGCGTCGACGACCAGAACCTCAAGCCCACCGAGGACGGCAAGGTCCACATCAAGGTGCGCGTCGCGGGCGACGCGACCACCTGCACGGCCTCGCTCGCCTCGTACCGGGCCCACGGCGCCACCTTCAACACCTCCGGCCTGCAGGTCTTTCACGACTTCGACTCCGTGACGGTGGAGCGGGGCGAGACCGGCTCACTGGACATCTCGGTGCCGGACGCGGGCTGCTTCGCGCAGATCGACCTGTACCGGGGCAAGGTGAAGTTCGACGGGAACCTCGGCGCGAACGACGGCTTCGAACACGGTGACCTGCCCAAGGGCCCGGACCGCCCGGTGATCAAGGACAGGCTGATCGCCTCCTGGAACGGCGGTACGAAGGACTGCACCACTCAGCCGCCCAGCACCCCGGGGACCACTCCGCCCGCCTCGACGCCTCCGGCCTCCGTGCCGGCCACCACCCCGCCCGCGTCGACCCCGGCCTCCCCGTCCGCCTCGGCCTCGACCCCGCCCGCCGCGCAGTCCAGCGCGCCCGCGGCGCCGACACCGAACGGCGGCTCGTCCACCGCGCCCGGCGGTCTCGCCGAGACGGGCGGTGGCGGCAACACGCTGCCGATCGCCGCGGGCGCAGCGGCCCTCGTGGTGGCCGGTGCGGGCATCGCGGTCGCCACGCGGCGCCGTACGTCCCGCACCCGCGCATGACGCCTCCGGCGTCCTCGTGACCATCCTGCACGGGCCCGGCGCTCTTTTCCCCCGGAGAGCGCCGGGCCCACCTTTTCGGGTCCGGTCCCCCCGCTCGCCCACCGCGGGGCGAGCGGGGGTCAGCCCGTTGTCGGCGCCGGCGAAGGAGTCGTCGAGGGCGGCGGGGTGAAGCCCGCCGGCGGGGAGAGGATCACCGTCGGCTCGCCGGGCGCGGGGGGCGGCGGGGTCATGCTGCTCTTCGGGAGCTTCGGCGGGGTCGTCTCCTGGAACAGGACCGAGTCGAAGTTCACCAGACCCGTCTGCTCCATCACCGTGATGTGGTCGAGGACCGTGTCGTTCGCCTGGTCGGCCAGCCGGCGGACCAGAGTGTTCTTCGTGGTGGCCCGGACGGTGGCGATGACCGGGAAGATCTGGCCGTGCGTCACGCGCAGGATGTTCGCCAGGTCCTGGTCGAACTTCTTGCCCTGGTCCGCGGTCAGGGTCGCGACGAACTCCTGCTGCTGGGGGCTCGGCTGGTTCGGCAGCGTGATGCCCAGCTCGGCGGCCACCTTCCGGCAGGTCGCGTCGAGGTCGGCATGTCCGTTGATCAGGTGCTGACCGGCGGTGCGCACGGCGGGGGTCGTGCCCTTCTTCAGGGCCAGCTCGCCGGAGGGGAACTCCCACAGGCCGGCCGCCCGCACCTTGACGACGAAGTCCCGGTCCGCCTCGGTGAGGGGACCCGACGAGGGGGTGGCGATCACGCGCGACGGAGAGCTGGATGCGGTCTGTACGCCCAGCATCGAGGGATAGACGAGAGCAGTCAGTGTCAGCGTCAGGGCGCCCGCCACGAACAGGGTCCCGACCGCGTTCCGTGAAATGCGCATGGCACCTCCTGGTTGTTCGGACGGCCAGGGGTACGGGTACGGCGCGGACCAAGAGCCTTTCCCACAGGCAAAATTGACGGCCCCCGCTGTGGGGGTCGTCACACCGTGAGCGGGATCGGCCGCGGGACGGTCGGCAGTCGCCGCGGCCCGGAGCACCGGCCGGCGAGACGCGCACGCGGCGACGTGCACCGCGTGTGGTGTCGCCGCCGCGGGCGCCGCGGACGCCGAGACCGCGAAGGTGCGGACGTACGGGTCCGCGGCCCCGCCCGCCGACACCTGGGTGGCCGTCACAGGGATCTGGCATCCGGGCGGGACCCACGACATCCGCGCCGGTCGCGCTCGACACCCGTACCGTCGAACGGATCACCCGGCCGGTGAACGCCTACACCGACGACCTTCCGCTCGCCCCGTCCCGCTGACGGCCCGCCGCCCGCGCGCCCCGGTCCGAACCGCACCGGGCCCTTGCGGACCGAACCGTCCGCCGGGCCGGTCAGGCCATCCAGAAGAAGACGGCCGTCATGCGCTTCTCCGCCGGCTCGCTGCCCCAGTAACCGGTGGCGCTGTGCATGATGTTGGCCTTGTACAGGAGCAGTCGGTTGTAGCGCTGTGGCACGCGGATGTCCTCGGTGAACGCGTCCGGCGAGACATACCGTGTGCCCAGGGCCTCGACCAGGTCGGTGTGCGGTGCCTGCACCATGTTGCCGCCGAGGACGCCGCCGGGCAGGCTCTGCCGGTAGAAGCTCGTGCCGTAGTCCTTCGGGACGTTCGGGCTGAGGTAGAGCACCGCGGCATAGCGGCACAGGGCCCGCGAGTCGGTGTGCGGACGCGGCTCCCCCTCGTCCTTGCCGACGACCTGGATGCAGTTGTGGTTGAGGGTGCTGCCGCCCGGTGCCGTCTCCTGCCACAGCTTCTGTGCCCCGGTCTCCTTGCGCACCAGCCGCTCGATCCGGGCGAGTTCGCCCGCCTCGAGGCCCGGCGTGGTACGCAGCCCCGGCCAGCTCTCCTGTGTGTACGGAAACCCCTTGGTCCAGTCGCCCTCGCCTTTGGCAAGACAACGGGCCCGTACCTCGTCCACGTTCGGCAGCACGTCGTCGAGAACCCAGTAGTCGCGGCCACGCGTGGGCTTGCGGTACGGAAGCACCGGGAGACGTGGGGGCTGTGGGGGCATGCCGGTGAACCTACAGTCGGTGACCACCACCGGTCTCTTTGCGGTCGGTCAACGTATCGTCAACTCAACCTGACCGCGTGGAACCGGAGTTGGGCGGTCGTGGACGCCCGGAGGTCAGGGCGTCGGGGCGGCCGGGCTCGACCGGGTCCCCTGGGGTGTCTGCGCCGAGCTGCTGTCCGGTGAGAACACGGCCATGCTCACGAGCATCGCGGCCAGGAACAGCGCCGCCGCGGCGATCCACCCCACCGTGCGCGGCGAGCGGGCGACGAGCGCGCGGATCGACGGCCGCTCCCGGCGACCCCCGACCGAGGCCCGGTCGCGGTGCGTCGCCATGTGCGGTCGGTCCCGATAGGTGCCCGTCGACGGCCGCTGACGGTGGGCGGCGCGACGGCCCGGAACCCCGGGCGCGGACGGGAGTTTGTACGTCGTCGGCGGGCCCGTCTGCGGGCGTGGGAGCGACGGCGGTTCCGCTGCCGCCGGGACCTGACGTGGCTCCGGGGCCGCGGCAGGAAGCGGTTCGGGGCGGCCCCGCCATGCGCCCGCGGCGAACCAGTCGGCGGTCTGCCGTGCGGTGGGCCGGTCCTCGGGCCGCTTGGCGAGCAGGCCGAGGAGGTAGTTCTCGAACGCCGGCGGCAGGGCGACGCCCAGCTCGCGCGGCGGCACGGGGGCGGAGTCGAGGTGCTGGTGGAGGATCCCGATCGCGGTGTCGGCGCGGAACGGCGGCCGACCGGTGAGGAGTTGGTAGAGCACACAGCCGAGCGAGTACACGTCGCTGGCCGGCCCTGCGGGCTTTCCCAGGGCACGCTCGGGGGCGATGTACAGGCTCGTACCGACGATCTGCCCGGTCGCGGTGAGCGCTCCCGACGGGTCGTCCATGAAGCGGGCGATGCCGAAGTCGCCGATCTTCAGGGTGCCGTCCGCATCGAGGAGCAGATTGCCCGGCTTGATGTCCCGGTGGACGATGCCCTGTTCGTGCGCCACGGCGAGCCCCGCCGCGGCGTGTGCGGCGATGTCGGCGACCCGCTCGGCGGCCAGGGGCCCGCCGTCGGCGAGAACCCGGGCGAGGCTGTCTCCCTCCACCAGTTCCATCACCAGGAACAGCCGGTCCGCGTGCTCCCCGAAGTCGAGGACGCCGACCACATGGGGGTGGTGCAGCAGCCCCGCGGTCTGGGCTTCCAGGCGGAAACGGGAGTCCGCGGTGGGATCGGCGTTCTGGGCGAGCAGGATCTTGACGGCGACGGGCCGGCCGAGCATCCGGTCGTACGCCCGCCAGACCTCTCCCATCGCGCCACGTCCGATGGTGGTGTCCAGCTGGTACCGGTCCGCGATCAGCACCTGTTGCTTCATCCTCATGCCGTGAGACGAAATGCCGTGCGACGGCTCGAACGCCGCCGGCCACGACTCCGCCAGGGCGAGTGGTGGTGAGGTGCCGCAGCGAGGCCCAGCCTACTGGCACGCCCACCCGATTCGATCACGGTCTCCCCGTTGTCGTGGGTGAGGCGTGACGATCCGGCCGCACAATCCTCGCGGCTCCGACACCTCTGTCCCGATATCCCCGGTTCCTTCGTCACGGGCACTCCCGCGCGGGGCTCGGCCGAAGCCTTCGAAAGGGCCGCGTGCGGTCCCGTGTCCGGGACCATCAGGGCGCAGGAGGGCCCGGCCTGGGCGTGTTGTACTGGCGCGTCCGTCGCCCGGAACGTGTCCTGATCACGGCGCCCTTGCGGCGGCGGTCGCGGTGACGCGGGGCGCGCTCCCCGCCCCGGCCCACGACGGATCGCACCCATGCGGTGCCCGCCGAACCGGCGTTCCTCTGAACCGATATACGGTCCAGGAACGCGGAACGCCGGGCCCGGATGGTCCCGGGCCCGGCGTCGCGGTGGTCCGATCGGTGGGCGTGTGGCCCTACGTGATGCCCGGACGGTGCCCGTCCGGGCCGGCCGAGCCGGTCAGCCGAGGCACAGCACGAGCAGGCAGATGTGCGAGGGCGAGGTGGCCGGCGGCGCGGGGGTCGGCTTCGACGTCCCTGTGTCCGTGCCGCCGGAGGGAGCCGGCGTGGCGGTCTGACTCGGCGCCGGAGCGGGGTGGCTGGGAACGGTGACCGGTGCGCTGGCGGACGGGGCGGTCGCCGGCAGTTGCTGTGCCGCTGTATGCGCCGCCGTATGCATCGTCTGCGTGGTCAAAGGCGTTCGAGACACGGGGACCGCGTCCGGTCGGGTGTCCGGCGACGAGGTGGGGGTGCCGGGCGTGGCGGACCCGTGCCGCGGCAGACCGGTCGCGGGCGACTGTGTGGGGGAGGGGTGAGCGGACCGCTGTGTGTCGGGCAGGGCCGGGAGCGCGGGGGGCTCCGGCGCCTGCCCGTCCGAGCCGCCCATGCTCGCGACGTCCGGTGCCGCGGCGGCCTCGGCGCGCTCCGCGGAGTGCCGGTCCATCGAGGCGAAGGTCAGGCCACCACCGACGAGCGCGAAGGCGGTCGCGACCACGGCCCGGCGCTGGTTCTTCTTCCAGCGGGCCCGCTGGCGTCGCCGCGCTGCCCGTCCGTAGGGCGCACCGGGGCCGCCGGGCGCTTCGGTCCACGATTCGTCGTCGGTCCCGCCCTCGAACGCCGCCCCGTCGGCGGGACGTCCGTCGTACCTCATGTCGGGGATGTCGGGGGCGTTGAAGTCCCACCCCCTCGCAGTGCCCTTCGCCGCCGTCGCGGCCCGGGCCGGGGTGGGGCGGCCGCCGGTGGTGACCGGAGCGATGTCCGGGGCGTAGGCGCCGCATCCGGGGCACACCAGGGCGCCGTTGAGATGCCGACGGCACGAGGAGCAGTAGTCCATTGCGGTCTTCCTGTGTTGACGTGCCGTCGCCACGCCGGGCCTCGGCTGGTCACGTTCGCACGTGGGATCGAGCGGCCTGCAACGCTAACGGGGCATTCTCAAGACTGTGTGCAGCCTGTGTGACGCTCTTGCGCGGATTCCTCGCGGGCTTCGCGCGTCCCGTGCGGTGCCGTACCGTCGCCGATCGTGGCGCTGAACCGCGCGTCCGGCCGCGGGTGAACCTCGGGGGTCCCACGCGTGTACGGAATCTCCCCCCTCGGTCCACATCCAGCCGCTGCCGCACCGGTTCTTCTACGGCCGGTGCGGCACCGTCCGCTACGCCGCCACCCGTTGCCGGCGCCCGGGTCCCGGTTCGCGGCGGCGAACTGATCCGGTCGGGATCCCGCACCGGTCAGGCGGACTTCTGTCCGTCGAGCGTCTCGCGCAGGATGTTCGCGTGCCCGGTGCGCCGGGCGGTCAGGGCGATCACGGTCGGTCGGGTCGGCGCAGTCCCGCGATGAGGAGTTCGACCAGTCGGCGTGCGTCGTAGCGGGGATCGTTCTCCGCGCCGATGCAGAGGTTGCCGACACCGTCCATCCCCTTGCCGCGCACATCACCGATCAGACAGCGCACACCGTAGGGCGAGTCGAGTACCGCGTAGAGGTCCCCGCCGATCTGCGCATCCGCCTGAGCAGCCTCGTAGCGTGCGGCGAAGCGCAGCGGACCGATTCTCTCCGGCGGGCCCGGCAGAACGGCACGCTGAACGGCGGCGGCAATACCGCGTACCGACTGGAGCTGCATCTTTCGGTGGTACAGGAGGCGATTGAGGAAGACCCCGACCCCGGCCACCGTGGCCACCATGGCGAGCTCGCTGAATGCGATCGCACTCCGGCTATAGCCGAAATACCAGAACATGGCCCAGTCGAGGACGAGCGCACTCACCCCGGTGAGGATGGTCCCGCGCAGGGACAGCAAAGGGGCGGCCATCAGGATCGCAGCCGCGTAGAGAGCCGAAGCGCTGAGAAGCCGCGGCGTGGCGTAGTCCATCGACACGGCGAGGAGCAGCAGGAGGGCCGGCGCCAGTGGCTCCGCCTGCTCAGCCACTTCCACGCTCCCAGCCTTGCCACGGCTGCTCCCGACGCCGACCGGGTCCTGGTCAGGTCAGGCTAGCCACCCGCCCCGTCGTCTCCCTCGACGCGGCTCGCCCGTGCCGTGGCCCTCCTCGTGGCGGCCGTCGGTCATCCGGAGTATGAGCACTCGGACGAGGAGTGTCGGGCAGAGCCCGCCGCGGGCACGAATCCGGCACGCGATCGAGCCAGGTTGACCGACACCTCTGGGATGCCTGGCGCAGAGTTGGCAAGATCCGACCATGCCGATGGACCCCTTGCTGGCCAGAGCCCGTGCGCTGTGGGAGGGCCTGGCGGCAGCGCCCGTGTCCTTCGCGCCCGGGGGAGGGGTCAGCGTTGTCGCCTCGCCCGAGTCGAGCCTGTGCCCTGCCGGCTGGGTCGGGGTGGTGTCCTTGGGCGGTGCGGCAGTCGTAACCGCCCCTACCAAGCGCTCGGCAGCCTTGGTTCGGGATGGACTGGCTGCGCTGCCCGTGGCGGCGGTTGCCGATGCCGACGCGGTCCGTGAGGTCCTGCCGGTGGCCCAGGTGCTTGGTCCCGCAGCCTTGTCCTACGTGTCCCCGGACACATTCCTCTCCGCCTCGCCGGGCGGCCAGGCTGTGCGGCAACTTCCGAGTGACCACCCTGAACTTCGAAGCCTGGAGGAGGCCGCGGGTGAGGACGACGCCGAGGAGGCCGCTCTCAGCGAAATCACCTCGCCGGCCTTCGTGGTTCGCGCGGGCGGCGGGGTGGTCGCCGCTGCCGGATACCGATCCTGGCCGGGTGGGGTCGCCCATATCAGCGTGTTGACCGATCCCGTCTGGCGGGGACGAGGCCTCGCCCGGGTGACGGCTTCGGCAACTGTGGTGCATGCATTCGCTGCTGGACTGCTGCCGCAATGGCGCGCCCGGCCACCCGCGTCGCGGAGGGTTGCGGTCGCTTTGGGATTCCAGGAACTGGGTGCCCAGCTCAGCGTCGAGCTCGCCTGGATGTAGGAGGGCAGGACGTTGGCTACGCCTTCGCGTAGCTGGACTGCTTGCGGCTGCCCTCCCGCCTCGCCGTGGGGACGGTGACCCGCAGCACCTGGACGGGAGTGGCTTCCGCAAGGGGCAGGTCTTTCCCGCCGCTTACTGCCTGATCGGGCACGTAGACGGGTCCGGAGGGCGTTCCCTCACGCGCCGGCGCCCCTTGATCCCCGTGGGTCAGGGGAACCAGCGCTCAAAGCTGCCTCAAAGTCGGTACCCCGCGGCCGACCCTGGGCGATACGGTTTCTCCTGTGCGTTGATCTTCTGGGCGACGGCCAAGGGCCGTCGCGGACGGTACAGGCGCCCCCGTCCAGCTGGGCCGTCCTGGCAAGCATGCCCGGAGCCATCCCATCGGAGATCACGCAAGATGACTGCTCAGCAGCCCCTTACCTTTGACAAGATCGTCGAACTTGCCGCAGCCGACTCCGCCATTGTCGGTGTCGTCCTCAAGGGATCCCACGCTCACCAAGGCATGACGACCGAGCACTCTGACCACGACCTCTATGTCGTCGTCGCCGATGACGCCTCGACGGATCTCGCCCGATTCGCCGGCCGCCGCTCACCCGAGCTCGACCTCGTCATCCTCTCGCTCGCTGATTTCCGGGCGACTGGAATGCCTGGCTTCGAACGCTACGCCCTCGCCCGCGCCCGGATCGTGCTCGACAGACTCGACGGAGGCATCGCCCAGATCCTGGCCGCCAAAGCACGGCTCGGTGCCGATGAAGCATTCCGGGACGCCGGTGAGTGGCTCGACGCCTACGCCAACTCCCTCTACCGCTCCGTCAAGAACCACCGCGACGGACATCCACTCGCCGCACGTCTCGACGCGGCCGACAGCATCCGGTTTCTGCTGGAACTACTCTTCGCGCTCGACCGTCGCCCCCGCCCCTACAACAAGTACCTGGAGTGGGAGCTCGCTCGGTACCCCCTGCCCGGCTGGGATGCCGATGCGCTACTGGCGACCCTGGACCGCATCTCGGCAACAGGAGACGTGTCCCTTCAGCGGAGCCTCTTCGCTCGTGTCGAGCCGGCAGCCCGGCGCGCCGGCCACGGTACGGTGCTGGACGCGTGGGGTGCGGACCTGGAACTGATGCGACCGCAATAGCGAGGTACCGCGCACCCCTCATCGCCTGGGGCTCTTGCTGCACCGTGGTGGAATCGGGCAACCGGATCGAGGCGGTCGCCTCACCAGATCGAGCACGGCCGGCTCCTGGCCGACGCAACCGCCAGATCCGTGGCAATGCCGCAAGCCCCGCCGAGACCGACGGAGGGCCACGCGTAACCCGCTCAGTCGCTCGGGTTCTCCTGGCTGCTGGGCTGCATACCGACCTGTTCCGGCGCATCCTGGTGCCATGGATGGGCGCCCCCCGGTGGTCGTGCTCCCGCCTGCGCAGGACGGTGGACGGCGGGTGACGATCCGGGGCGAGCACATGGGCACCGCCCACAACCTTTTCGATGTGATCGAATTCCTCCACCAAGCGGGCCTGCCCACCTCCGATACGGCCATCGACGACGCCGAGCTGATCGAGTGGCGCGGTGGGGGACCGTACGACTGGCCTGGAGCCGAGTAGCCCTCGTGGAGCACGGCCCACGGATGCGATCTCAGCCCGCGTCGCCGAAGGCGCGGATCTCGGCGGCCTCCTCTTCGCTGAGGACGCGCGGTACGTCCCCGCCGGCCGCCTTGGCGCTCTGCACCTGGCGGCGGATCTTCTCGACGATCTCCGGGTTGGCCAGTGTGGTGACGTCTCCGACGTCGGCGAAGTTGGAGACGGCCGCGATGACCCGGCGCATGATCTTGCCCGAGCGGGTCTTGGGCATGTCGGGCACGATCCACACCGCGTGGGGGCGGGCGATCTTTCCGATCTGCTGGTCGATGGCGTGGGTGACCTTGTCCTCGATCTCCTGGCTCGGTTCCTTGCCGGGGTTGAGGGCGACGTACATCTCCACCACCCTGCCGCGTAGCTCGTCGATCACGGGCACCGCCGCCGCTTCGGCGACCTCGGGCACGGTCAGCGCGGCGGACTCCAGCTCCTTGGTGCCCAGCCTGTGTCCGGCCACGTTGATCACGTCGTCGATGCGGCCGAGGATGCGCAGGTAGCCGTCGGCCGCCTGGACGGCGCCGTCGCCGCACAGGAACGGCCAGTCGTGCCAGTCGGTGCTCTTCGCATCGCGGCAGTAGCGGCCGTAGTACAGCTGCACGAAGCGGTCCGGCTGGCCCCAGATGGTCTGCAGGACGCCGGGCCAGGGGTTGCGGATGCAGACGTTGCCGGCCCGGCCGCTGCCCCGCTCCACCACGTTCCCCTCCTCGTCGTAGATGACCGGATAGATTCCCAGCACGCCGGGACCGCAGCTGCCCGGCTTCATCGGCTGCAGTGCGGGCAGTGTGGCGCCCAGGAAGCCGCCGGTCTCTGTCATCCACCAGGTGTCGACCACGACCGCCTCGCCCTTGCCGACCACGTCGTGGTACCAGCGCCACACCTCCGGCTCGATCGGCTCGCCGACCGTGGTCATGTGCTTGAAGTGGTAGGCGTACCTGGCCGGTTCGTCCGGGCCGAGCTTGCGCAGCATCCGGATGGTGGTGGGCGCGGTGTGGAAGATGTTCACGCCGAGACGCTCGGCGATGCGCCAGCAGCGGCCCGCGTCCGGGTGAGTCGGGACGCCCTCGTACAGCACGCTGGTGGCGCCGAGCGCGAGCGGCCCGTAGACGATGTAGGAGTGGCCGGTGATCCAGCCGATGTCCGCCGCGCACCAGTACGTGTCGGTGGGGTGGATGTCCTGGTAGTACTTCGACGTCCCGGCCACGTACGCCAGGTAGCCGCCGGTGGAGTGCTGGCAGCCCTTGGGGCGTCCGGTGGTGCCGCTCGAGTACATCAGGAACAGCGGCGCCTCCGCCGGCATCGGCACCGGGTCCACCCGCTGCCCGCGGTGGCGCGGCAGCAGGTCGTCGACGAAGACGTCGCGGCCCTCGACCATGTCGCCGGCGGAGAGGTAGCGGTCCGGGTAGCGGCGCCAGACCAGCACCTTCTCCACCTGTTGGCCGAGCTTGGCCGCGGTCACCACCGCCTCGTCGGCCTTGGCCTTGTGGTCGGACAGCTTCCCGGCCCGGTGGTAGCCGTCCATGGTGATCAGGATCCGGCTGCCCGAGTCGGCGATCCGGTCGCCGCACGCCGTGCCGGAGAACCCGCCGAACACCTGTGAGTGCACCACCCCGAGCCGGGCGCAGGCCAGCATGCACACTGGCAGCTCGGGCACCATCGGCAGGTGCAGGGTGACCCGGTCACCCTCCCGTAGACCGAGGTCGCGCAGCAGTGCGGCCACCTCGTTGACCTGGGTGTACAGCTCCTGGTACGTGAGCGTGCGGGTGAGTTCGGTCTCCGGTTCGGGGACCCAGAGGAAGGCCGCCTTGTTGCGGTTCGCCGCCAGGTGGCGGTCGACGCAGTTGTAGCAGGCGTTCAGGCGCCCGCCGGCGAACCACTTCCAGAACGGCGGCTCGCTGGTGTCGAGGATCGTGTGCCAGTACGTGTCCCAGGTCAGCAGGTCCGCGTAGGCGCGGTAGCTGTCCGGGAAGTTCTCCTCGCGGAACTGTTCGAGGAGGGCCGGGTCTGCGGCGTTCGCCTGGCCGATGAAGCCGGGCGGGGGCTGGATGTACTCCTCCTCGCGCCAGTGGACGGCGATCTGGGATTCGGTACTCATCGCCCAACCTCCCGATGATCCGGGCCTTCGGTGGGGTCACTCCTCGTACACCAGCCCGGCACAGATACCGAACTCGTACAGTTGGCCGACAATCCCAGCCTGGCACTGGAACCCGGCCACGTCCCCCTGGGACAGGGACAGCCAGCACAGCGCGTCTCCCGCCGTCAGCGCGCGCCTGGCGATCGCGCCCAGGGAGTCGAGCGGCTGCGTCTCCGCCTGTCGGCGCAGCCCCCGCAGCTCGCGGGCGACGTCCGTCTCCTCGGTCTGGGCCGCCGTCCCGAGCTCGGCGATCAGCTGGGACAACTCCCCGGCCACGTACTGCCGCGTCATCACCATCGCCACCCCGGTGCTCGCAGCCGTGCCACGAGCATCAGGACCTGCTCCCACCAGACGCTCGGTGCACGTACCTGTCAAGGCGTTGTGGCCATCAGGTCCACATGTGCCATGCCGACTCCATCGAGGAATGCGGCGTGAAGTGCGGATCGTCCACAGCGCTTCCTTCGGATCTCGTCGGGGCGGCGGAGGCGAGACTGGGTGGCCGGGCCGAGTGTTCCGCTGACCACGATCCACACCCGCCCGGAGCCTCGGTAGCACACGCCTACGTACGTGAGCGCCCGGCGGAGGAACGCGGTGCCGGCCAACGCCTGACGTGCCCGTTCAGGTCTGGTGTTCGGCCTGTCTCGGTTTCCGCCGCGACTGCGGCGGGATCAGCCGGCGAACCGGGGCCAAGGCGCCGACCGCGTCAGGGGATGCCCTCAGGCACCCTTGAGCAGGGCTTCCACCGGCGCGGCGGCTGAGCTGCGGTGGGGCGGACCGACCGACCCGGACCGACGAACGCGGCCCATCGCAGTGGTTCCAGAGGGCCGAACGGCCCTGCCGCGGCCGGGGTGTGGTCGGGTTGACTGGGCGGATCACCCCAGGGTGGTCCGCTGTGGCCGGTTCGCGGTTTCGGGCACAGCGGACGGCTCGGGCGGAGTACGTCTTCTCCTCCGCCCGAGCCCTCGGCGGTCGCCCAACGGCGCGCGCCGGCGTTCACGACTCTTCGCCGTCGCCGTCTGCCGCGACCAGCCGGATGCCGGTGATCAGGTCGGGGTGGATGCGCACGACGTGGTCCATGTGCTGATCCGTCCAGGGGTGCAGCATCTCCTGGTAGCGGGCCACCTGGCCGGGGTCAGTGACGAGGCGGCAGTAGCCGGTGGCGACGACGCTCCACCCGGTGCGGCCGACGGGGTCGATGTCGTCGGCCTCGTAGGCGACGACCACGCCGTGGCCGCCGTTCTCCTGGGCCTGCGAGACCAGTGCGGCGCCCTCGTGGGTGCGGATGACGATGTCGCCGTCGTCGAGGACATGGTTGACCGGGCGGGCGGTGGGCAGCGCGTGCCGGGTGAAGATGATGCGCCCCACCGGCATGCTGCCGAGCAGACGTAGGGCCTCGTCGGGGGACAGTTCCACGCTGCGTCGCGGCTCGGTGTCCCTCGCCGCTCGGTGCCCGCGGGCCTTGACGTGACGGCGGGCGGTTTCGTCCCTCATAGTGCGGCCGCCAGGGAGTCCGGGGTGGTAGCGATCGCGGTCCGTCCGGTCGTGGAGACACGGGACTGGGATGCCATCGAGGGCGTGTCCTTCGTGTGCGGCGGTACCTGTCCGCCGCTCGGGGCCGGGGGCCACGGCCGCTGGCAGGTCTGACGGCATCCATGGAAAGCGTCTCGAACATGGTGTGCCAGGGCCGTTCGGCCCTTGTTGACCGCTGCACGTGCTGACTTAACTGGTCCAGCAGTCTCGCCCGTGGTGCTTCGGCCTCGCCCGTGGGCTCGGCGAAGCGGTCCCGCTCACAGACGAGGCCCGGGCGGGGCCGCGTAGCACGAAGACGGATGGGAGAACGCCATATGGCGGGAAGGCGAGCGCGGAGATGATCGCGGCGGTCGGGCACGCCGACCTGACACCGGACACGCTGGAGCTGGTGGAGGACGAGCTGCGGGCGGCATTGGAGCGGCTCCCCGAGCGGAGGTCGGCGCTGGTGCGGGCGGGGGCCGCTGTGCCGGTGGCGTTCGGGCGGGCGGTGCGTGCGGCGGGGCGGGAGCTGGTCGTGGTGACTCCCGCGCAGGGGATGGTGCCGGCGCTGCTGCCGGAACGGGACCGGGTGGCGGTCGGGCAGCTGGTGTCGCTCGCCCAACAGGTGCGTCTGGTGGCGTACGACCCGGCAGACCGGGACGCGTGCGTCGGTGCGGACGAGCAGTTGATCGCCGAATGCCGGCAGCTGCTGGCCGTGTGGGATGGTTCGCCCTCCAACGGCCGTGACGCCACAGCGCACCTGGTGGCGTATGCCCGAGCTCACGGCGTTCCGGTGGAGGTCGTCTGGCCGGAGGGGGTGCCCGCGAGGTGATACCGGGCGGACCGGCGCGGGACGCCGGTCGCCGCTCACGCGGCAACAGACACCTCTTGACCCCCATGGGCCCGGTGCCCACTCAAACCACTGGCAAGGCGGACCAACCTCGATGACCAGCACCACCGCTACCGCGCACCACCTCACCAGGAAAGACGGACGACGAGCAGAGATCACACCGGAGGGCGCCACCAGCGCCTCGCGTGCCTTCGCCTGGCTGCTGATCGTGTCCGGAGCGCTCGGCATCCTCGCCTCTTTCGTGATCACCCTCGACAAGTTCCAGCTCCTGCAGGACCCGCACTTCTCCCCCTCGTGCAACCTCAGCCCGGTGTTGTCCTGCACGAACGTCATGCAGAGCGCCCAAGCGTCCGTGTTCGGCTTCCCCAACCCGATGCTGGGCCTGCTCACCTACCCGGTGGTGGTCGCCGTCGGGTTCGCGCTGCTCGCCGGGGCCCGTTTCCGGCGCTGGTTCTGGCTTGGTCTGAACGCGGGCATGCTGTTCGGCGCGGGCTTCTGCATGTGGCTGATGAGCCAGGCGCTGTACGAGATCGGCGCGCTGTGCCTGTGGTGCTGCCTGGCCTGGGCTGCCACGATCGCGATGTTCTGGTACACCACCGTGCACAACCTGCGGCACGGAAACATCCGCGCCCCCCGCGCGATGGCGGCCGGGGTGCTGGAGTTCCACTGGGTGGTGCCGGTCACCTGGTACCTGGCCATCGTGATGCTGATCGTCACCCGGTGGTGGGACTACTGGCAGACGCTGCTCTGAGCGCTTCCGTCCCCCGGTCGGCCGTGCTCAACGGGCAGGGCGAGTACAGATGTTCGTATGCCCACCGTGCGGGCAAGCCACCCGGTCCTTCTCCTGCCGGGTGGCGCCACTGGTGCGGGAACGTCAGCGCGGCCTCCTCAACATCCCGGGACCGCGCCGCGGGACGGCTTCGGACCTGCACGGATGAGAGCAGGTGGGCCGTCGTGCTGCTGCGTGGTCTGCGCTGGACGGAGCCGGTGGCCAGCGGTCACCGCAAGCTGGAGGCGCGGGCTCCCGGGACTGACACCCCTCAACCAGACGCCCGTGCAGGGCGGTTCAGCCCTTCGCCGCGGCGGGCGAGGAACGCCGCCCGCCGCTCGTCGAACCGGGCAGCGTGAGCGTCCAACTCGGCCAAGTGCACGCCGAGTTCCTCCTGCGCCTTGAGGCCGTCCGGGCCCAGACCGCCGCGCTCCATCACCTTCAGGTGACGCAGCACCGGCAGCAGAACGTCGTCGTGGTAGACGCGGAGGTTGTAGACGCCACCGAGCGCGATCTCGACCGCGGCGCGCTCGAAGCCGGGCATGCCGTGGCCGGGCATGCGGAAGGCGCACACCACCTCGTTGATTGCCTGCATGGCCTGGTCCGGGGCCAGTTCGAGGGCGGCGGCGAGCAGGTTGCGGTAGAAGAGCATGTGCAGGTTCTCGTCGTTGGCGACCTGGGCCAGCATCCGGTCGCAGACCGGGTCGCCGCAGGAGCGGCCGGTGTTGCGGTGGGAGATCCGGGTGGCCAGTTCCTGGAAGGCGACGTAGGCCACGGTGTGCAGCGGGGAGTGCTGGTTGTCGGAGACGAAGCCGCCGCACATGTGGGTCATCCGTGCCCGCTCCAGCGCCACCGGGTCCACCGCGCGGGAGGCGAGCAGGTAGTCGCGCAGCACCATCGAGTGGCGGGCCTCCTCGGCCGTCCACTGGTGCACCCAGGTGCCCCACGCCCCGTCCCGGCCGAACAGGGTGGCGATCTCGTGGTGGTAGCTGGGCAGGTTGTCCTCAGTGAGCAGGTTGACCACGAGCGACACCCGGCCCACCTCGGTCAGCGGGGACTGCTCCGGCGACCACGGCTGCCCGCCCAGCGGGCCGTCGAAGTCCCGGCCCCGGCTCCAGGGCACGTACTCGTGCGGCATCCACTCCCGGAAGACCCGCAGGTGGCGGTTGAGCTCCCGCTCGACCACCTCCTCGAGGTCCTTCAGCAGCTCGGCATCGGATCGCTTCGGGCGGGCGAGACTCACGGTTTCCAACCTTCGGGCATGTTGTCCAAACCTACGGTTCCGTAGGTGACGCCACCGTAGGTTCGCCCGCCCGGACAGTGGCCGAAGATGACCGGCAAGATGCTCGACGAACGGCTCGGCAAGATCACCTTCTGGACGCTGACGGTCGGCTTCCACCTCACCTTCCTCGTCCAGCACTGGCTCGGCGCCGAGGGCATGCCCCGCCGCTACGCCGACTACCTGGCCGCCGACGGCTTCACGGCCCTGAACACCCTGTCCACGATCGGCTCGTTCCTGCTCGGCCTGTCGATCCTGCCGTTCTTCTACAACGTCTGGAAGACCGCCAAGTACGGCAGGCGGGTCGACACCGACGACCCCTGGGGCTACGGCCGCTCCCTGGAGTGGGCGACCTCCTGCCCGCCCCCGCGCCACAACTTCACCTCCCTGCCCCGCATCCGCAGCGAGTCCCCGGCGTTCGACTTGCACCACCCGGAGATGGCCGCACTGGAAGAGGCGGCGAGGTAGGCCATGCCGCAAGCCGTTCTCGCCCTGGGCGTCGCGGCGGTGACCGCGTCCGGCTGTGTCTGGTACATGCCGGCTCTCGCCGACCTGCGCGCGGGAGCCGACCGGCCCGTCTCCCGCCGAAGGGCGGCGGCGGCCTGCGTCAGCGGGTGGAGCACGGCCGGCACCGTCGCCGTCCTGCTGCTCCTGGCCGAGGCATGGTGGATACCGCGCGCCGCGGCTGTGGTGGGCGGCCTCGTCTCGGCCGGCCTGCGGATCCGCGCGGCGGTGCTACGGCGGAACGAGGCGGGGGAAACCGCCCGCCAGTGGAGCGAGTTGGGCCACGGCCGGCCGCTGCCCGCGACCGACCGCTCCCGGTACGTCGTGGCCGTCCTCATCGGGATCGGACTGGCGGCTGCCGCGGTCACCGCGGTGGTCAGAGTGGCCGCGGGTCCCGAGGACGCTGCGGACCGGCTCGCGGCGGTCGCCGCTCCCGCCGCCGTCCTCGGGCTGTTTCTCACCATTGCGGTGACGCACACACGCATGGCCCGCCGTCGCACCCGGACGGATCGTGCACGGCCCCCACAATAGGGGGAGTGTCGGCTCCCGGTGAGCGGACCGAGGCGGGAGCCGGTCGGCAGGACACGGTTACCTCCCGTCCGCTCGCGGGTAAGGGCAACCTTACTTAGGCGGAAGGGGCGGTGCGCACGGACATGGAGACGAACCCCGCAGACAGCGCTGCACCCGAGGAGCCGCCTCTCACCGAACCTTCCCCCGCTGAGCGGGCCCGCTCGATCCTCGCCACTGCCTGGTCGCTGAGCCTGGAGGTAGCGGGCCGCCGCCTCGAGCCGGTGGCCCTCGAGTACAAGAAGAGTGTCCAGGATCACGGGGGGAACTTCAGGTGCGCGGGCCGCCGACCGGTCTGGACAACG
>NZ_JAYWVC010000108.1:0-28298 GCF_036281785.1 Streptomyces chiangmaiensis
TGCCGGGCGTCGCGAGCCGGCGAACCTTTCCGGTCGCCGCACTAGCTAGCCGCCTGCTCCCGCATTGAGACACCGTGCAACCCTCACCGCACCCCCGAAACGGCCCTTCATGCTGATCACCGAGGCCCACATCCGGACCGACCGCCCGAGCCGGTACCTGACACAGCTGTGCAAGCACCCCAGGGAGACGGGCGGCCACATGCGCCGCTGGGCCGACCTACATCACAACGGCAAGGCACCACCCCAGATCCAGCCCGTCGAATGGTCCGACACACACGGGAGCATCGACCTCGGCTGGGGCCGGTGCACCCTACAGGCCGGCCCCGACTCGCTGACACTGCGCGTCGAAGCCGCCGACCAGGACAGCCTCCAGCGTATCCAGCATCTGATTGCGGGACGGCTGCAGAAGATCGGCAAGCGCGATGCGCTGCAGGTCACTTGGCAAAAGGCCGGAGCCGCCGATCACCAGCTCGATGATCCCGCCACCGCTGCGCCCGCCCCGGCCGAGAAAGCCGTGTCCCGTCCACGAAGCCGGGCGGCGCTCGGCCTCATAGCCGTCATCGCGTTGGTCGTGGCCGTCCACCTGGGCCTGGGCGGACTTCTACTGGCGTCCGGTCCGGGGACGCACCGGGTCATCGGAGCCGTCCTGGCAATCATCCTGCTCCATGTCCTCGGCAGCCTCGCCATGCGCCGCAGCAAAGCTGGCAAACCCCGTTGACCGCGCCAAAGTCAAGACCCGGCATCGTTGTGACCTTGCCAAGTCGTCGTCCGCTACGGGAACTCCGATGTGCCGTCAGTCTGCGACCGTCTGCTTGATCAAGTCGCCCTCGTCTCAGCAGCGAGACCTGCCGTCGCTGGCCGAGCGGCCGGCGACGCTGCCGAGTACGCCGCCTCCTTGATCGACCAGGCGCGGGCGACCGGCGCGGACCGCACCGCGGCCCTGGTGTCAGGCGCCTGCGGCGGGTGCGGTGAGTGAGGCGAGAGCGGCGTTGAGGCGGCGGGTGGCCTCCTCGGCGACCGGGTGCAGGGCGTCGAGTTGGGTGAGGGTGACCATCGTGTTCGGGTCGAGGACCTGTACGGCGGTGCGGTCGCCGTCGGTGCGCACCACGACGTTGCAGGGCAGCAGCAGGCCGATGGTGCGGTCGGTCTCCAGGGCGCGGTGGGCGAGCTGCGGGTTGCAGGCGCCGAGGATCACGTAGTTCTCCATGTTTTGGTCGAGCTTGGCCTTCAGGGTGGCGGTGACGTCGATCTCGGTGAGGATGCCGAAGCCCTGCTCGGCGAGGGCGTCGCGGACCCGGCCCACGGTGGTGGCGAAGTCGGTGTCGAGGTGCACGGTGCGGTCGTAACGCATGATGGTGGCTCTTTTCTGATCGGCGCGGCAGCTGGGGCGGGTTCCCCGGCGCGCGCAAGGTACTCATGCGTCCTCCTGGACATCCAGCGGGCGCGACCGGGCGGCGGCTTTATCGAGGGCTCGGTCCACATCCCGGTCCGCACCCCGCACCGGCGGCTCGGTGAGGTCCTTCGGGCGAGGTGTGGGTGCACTGGTCATGCTGGCACCCCCGCTGCCACGGGGCGGACCGCGACGGGATCTGAGGCGGGGCGCGGGGCTGCGTCGTCGTACCGGTATAGCTGTCGGTTATCTCGGGCGCTCCGGGGGAGGGAGGGATGGGGTACGGGTTGCCGTCAGGCGGCGGGCTGGGCGGGCTCGTCGACAGCGGAGGCGGCGGTCTCCCGTGGGGTCGAGGCAGGGGCCGGGGCCGTGCCAGGCAGCCTGAGTCCCTTCAGCGACAGGGCGTTGACGGCGACGATGAAGCTGGAGCCGGACATGGACAGCGCGGCGATCTCCGGGCGCAGGACCAGGCCGAAGGCCGGTTCGAAGACGCCGGCGGCGATGGGCAGGGCGAGGGCGTTGTACCCGATGGCCCAGCCGAGGTTCTGGCGCATCTTGCGCAGTGTGCCGCGGCCGATGCGCAGGGCGGTGGGCACGTCCAGCGGATCGGAGCGCATGAGGACCAGGTCGGCGGTCTCGATGGCGACGTCGGTGCCCGCGCCGATGGCAATGCCGAGATCGGCCTGGGCGAGGGCGGGGGCGTCGTTGACGCCGTCGCCGACCATCGCCACCTTGCGGCCGGACGCCTGCAATTCGGCGACCTTGGCAGCCTTGTCGCCGGGCAGGACTTCGGCGATGACGGTGTCGATCCCCAACTGCTCGGCGATCCGCTCGGCGGTGGCCTGGTTGTCGCCGGTGAGCATGACCACCTCGACACCGAGGGCGTGCAGCTCCTTCACAGCGGCGGCCGAGGTCTCCCGGGGCGCGTCCGCGATGCCGATCAGACCGGCGGCGCGGCCGTCTACCGCGGCGATCACGACGGTGCGACCGGTGGCGGCCATCTCGTCCCGCTTCCCGGCCAGTTCGGCGAGATCGATGCCCTCACGCTCGGCCAGGCGGCGGTTGCCGACCACGACCCTGTGGCCCGACACCCGGGCGATTGCCCCGTGGCCAGGAACGTTCTCGAAACCCTCCGCACGCTCAGTGGCGAGCCCCGATGCCTCGGCGTTCCGTACGATGGCTTCGGCGAGGGGGTGTTCGGATTCCCGCTCCACCGCCGCGACGAGACGCTGCAGTTGTTCGTTGGTCACGTCGGTGGCCGTGACGACGTCGGTCACCTCCGGCTCGCCCTTGGTGAGCGTGCCGGTCTTGTCCATGACGACGGTCTGGGTACGAGCGGAAGTCTCCAGGCCCATCGCGTTCTTGAACAGCACGCCCCGTTTCGCGCCGAGCCCGGTACCCACCATGATCGCGGTGGGAGTGGCCAGTCCCAGTGCGTCCGGGCAGGTGATCACCACGACGGTGATCGCGAACAGCATCGCGTCCCCCAGCGAGTGACCCGCCAGCAGCCAAGCGACCAGCGTCACGGCCCCGCCGATCAGGGCTACGAAGACCAGCCAGAACGCCGCCCGGTCGGCCAGCCGCTGCCCGGGCGCCTTGGAGTTCTGGGCCTGCTGGACCAGTTTGACGATCTGGGCCAGGGCGGTGTCGGAGCCGACCTTGGTCGCGCGCACCCGCAGGGTGCCGTTGGCGTTGATGGTGGCGCCGACGACCTGCGCACCGGGCTCCTTGTGCACCGGCAGGCTCTCGCCGGTGACCATGGACTCGTCGACCTCGCTGGTGCCCTCCTCGACGACGCCGTCGACGGCGATCTTCGCGCCGGGGCGGACCAGCAGTGGGTCACCGACCTGTATCTCGGCGGTCGGCACTTCGACCGGTTCGCCGTCGCGTAGCACGAGCGCCTTGGGCGGGGCCAGGTCGAGGAGGGTGCGGATGGCGTCGTTGGCGCCGCCCCGGGCGCGCATTTCGAACCAGTGGCCGAGCAGGACGAAGGAGGCCAGCACGGTGGCGGCCTCGTAGAAGACGTCACCGCCGCCAGTGAGGGTGACGATCAGGGAGTACAGCCAACCCGAGCCCACGGCGACCGCGACCAGCACCATCATGTCCAGGGTGCGGGCGCGCAGGGCGCGTATGGCGCCGTCGAAGAAGATCGTGCACGAGTAGAAGATGACCGGCAGGCTCAGCAGCAGGGCCCATACGTCCTGGCGCAGTCCGAAGGGGACGGGCACGTCCAGGTGGAAGACGTCCTTCCCGATCGGTGACCAGATCACGATGGGGATCGAGAAGAGCGCGGCGACCAGGAAGCGGTTGCGCATGTCGGCGACCATGGCGGCCATCGACATGCCTCCGTGTCCCCCGTGGCCCATCATCTCGTGGGGCGAGGGCATCGACTCGGCGTGCTCGAGGCGGGCGCGGTCCTCGGAGGTGCCGGGTCCGTGGACGTGGACGTGGGCCTCGTGAGGGTGGGGTTCGGCGATGTGCTCGGGTGGCACCTCCGTCGTTCCCGCATGGGCCGCGTGCTCGCTCGGCGCCGATGCGGTGAGCGTGGGCGGATCAGGCTCGGCCATCGGGTCGCACACGTGGGCCGGAACGGACTGCCCCGCGCAGTGGTAGCCGCACTCCTCCACCCAGTGCCGCAGCTCGGCCAGGGACGTGCGCCGTGGGTCGAACACCACCGTCGCCGTCTGCGCCACGGGGTTGGCCTCCACATCGAGCACGCCCGGCCGCCGCCTCAGGACCGCGGTGACGGTGCTCTGCTGGGAGGCCCAACTCAGGCCCCGCACGTCCAGAACCGCGGTGCTGCGCTCCTTGGGTGGCTGTGCGGGCCGCGGCTCTGAGTGGCCGCTGTGGTCCGCGTGGTGGTCGTGCACGGTCATTTCTCCTTCGACGGACGGGTGCCCGAGGCGTGTGCCGTGGTCGTACGCCGTCCGGGCGCACGCAGGCGCAGGCGCGGCGGACCGGCGAGCACGGTGAGGATGCGGGCCGCCTGGACGACAGACGCGACCAGCACCAGCCCGCTGATCAGGACCAGGACGCCGGTACCGGCGCCGGGTGCCGAGCGCAGCCCCTGGTAGAGCGCGCCCGTCGCGAGCACGGCCAGGACGGTCAGCGCCCAGAACCACCGCTGTGCGCGGCGGACGTCGACACCGGCTCCTCGGGGTGTACGACTGGCGGTGTTCATCAGTGGCCCTTCGGGTTGTTGATCCACACCTCGACAGTGACAGCCAGGATGCTTAGTAGCAACGCCGTTGCAACGGCCATGGCGATCTTGCGTTGCCGCCACAGGCGGTGCGGGCTGCGGTCGAGGAAGGGCACCAGGAAGATCAGGCCGAAGACGCCGACGATGACGTAGACGATCGAGGCGACTCCGAACCACTCCTCCATGGGGAAGAACCACCAGAACATCCACAGCGGCCTGGTGATCTCGATCCCCGCGACCGGGGTCGGGCCGAGCACCGGCGGCAGGACGACGGCCAGGATCGACAGCACGCCCAGCAGGACGAGGCCGAAGGCGCCCACCCGCTTCAAGTGCGCGGTGAACGGTTCGGGGACCTCCTCCTCCGGCTTCGGAATCCCGGGATGCGGCGAGATCTTGTGCCGTTTGACGAGCAGCGCGTGCCAGACGAAGAGCAGCAGGATCAGGCCGGGGATGATCACCGCGTGTGCGGTGTACAGGCGTTCCACGATTGGTACGCGGTCGGTGAGTTTCGGAGTGAACCAGATGCCTGCACCGCCCAGCAGCTCGGCGACGTCGAGGTTGTGCGTCAGCGCCTCGTACCCCTCCTGGTCCCACTTGATGACGGTGCCGGTGAAGACGGCGAGGAAGGTGAACAGGAGCATGGCGCTGCCGATGAGCCAGTTGCCCTCGCGCGGCTTCTTGTAGGAGGCGTGGAAGAACACCCGCAGCAGATGGAGCAGGGCGATGACGAACATCGCCTGGGCGGCCCAGAAGTGCAGGCCGCGGGCGAAGCCGCCCAGCCAGATGTTGGTGACCAGGTCACGCACCGACTGGTTGGCGTCCTCCGGCGTCGGAGCGTAGAACTGCGCCAGGTAGACGCCGGTGACCAGGAGTGTCACGAAGGACACCAGGGTCAGGCCACCCAGGCTCCAGGTCAGGTTGTTGGCGTGCTCGGGCACCGGGTAGGCCAGCGCTTTGATGCCCATGCGGTCGTCGATGACGTCGATGGCCCGCCGGAATCTGCCGCGGCGAGCGGTATCTGCTGCGGTGGGATCGGGGCTGGCGGCGGCAGCGCGTTCGGGCCGGTGGCTGGTCATGACGCCTCCCGGTGCCTGCGGTCGCGGTGTTCCAGCTCGCGGAGGGTGTGCGGCGGGCGCAGGCGACGCGACAGCCACAGACCACCGGCGATCGCGGCGACGCCGAGGCCGAGCAGCACGGCGTCGCCGCCGTCGGAGATGCCGCGTGCGGGGCGGAACTCGTCGAGGACGACACTCGTGCCGGTCTCGTCACCGGTCGCGGGCCGGCCGGCCTTGGGGGCGGAGGGCAGCTTGCCGCCCAACGAGTCCAGCAGCAGGCCCTTCACCTGACGGCTGACGCCCGCGCTGTAGCCGGGTTGCTCGATCACGTCCTGTGCCTGGCGGACCTCGGCAAGGTCGACGCCTTCCTTGTGCGGGGCCATGAGGGCGTTGTCGATGCGTTCGGAGACCTGGTCCTCGTAGGCGTTGTTGGCGATCAGTGCGACGGCCTGTTCGACCAGGACCGCCGACTCGTCGCTCTCCTCCCCGTGCGCCCAGGCAGTGCCGGAGGCGGCGACGGGGATCAGCAGAGCGGCCGCGGCGACCGCCCCCGACGCGATCAAACCTGGCCCTCGCCGGAGGGCCGCATTTCTGCGCATGATGGTCAGCCTCGTTCATGGCGCTCTGCTGCGCTCGCTGAGGAATGACGGTCCGCGACGCATGGGTCTCCGCGGTGGGGAGCGGGACGTGCCCGCTCGGTCAGTGCTTGGTCAGGTCGGCACCCGTGGAATGCAGCACCCGCAGACGGCGCTGGTACTCCTCCTCGTCGATCTCACCGCGTGCGAACCGCTCGGCGAGCAGTTGCTCGGCGGAGGGCGGCGTCGGCGGCGTCCAGGGGGCGTCGTGTGAGCCGCCGGGCGCGGGTCGGCTGAGGGCGCGGAAGAGTAGGACGAGGGCCGTGATGATAAGGCCCCAGAAGACGAGCATTCCGAGGGAGGCGCCGAACCATCCCCAGCCGCTCATGTCGTGGTCGTACCAGAACATCATCGCGATCACTCCCAGGGTCGAAGAGTCGGACATGGACTGCAACCGCGCCGGGAGGGGCGGTTTACAGCCACCGTCCTCTCACTAAGGGAATTAGTGCATGGGCCGGGTGGCCCTGTGCGCGGGGACGGTGGGCCCCTACTGGGTGGGGGTAGGTGGGACGACAGTGGATTCCATCTCGCACACAGGGTGAAGGTGTCCGCCGTGAACCTGGCCGACCTGATCGTTGTCTTCGTCTCCGCCGTTGCCGTTACCGCACTGGGGTGGTTCTTCTTCGGCGTTCGGCCGCGGCGCGAAGTGGCCGGCCACACCTACTCCTTCTGCTCCCGGCAGCGCGCCTCCACGTTCGACGCCGGCCCCGACCGCTACATCAGCGGCGGCGCGTAGGAGCGCCCGAGACCGTACGGAGTCCGCCATGACGAAGCAGGCCGAATCGCCGCCTCCGGGCGACCGGCCGACGCCGACCGCGCCGCCGCCCCCGCCCGCCTGGCGGCACTGGCTGTGGCCGCTGGCCATCCTCCTGGCCGTCGGCCTGTGGGTGGCGCTGCCCGGGACGCGGCCCGGCGAGCCGGTGAAGATGGACCTGACGTACTCGAAGTTCCTCGCGGACGTCGACAGCGGCCAGGTCAAGGCTGTCACCATCAAGACCAACGGCGAGGCGAGCGGCACGCTCACGAACGGCCACCGCTTCACCACCGTCGTCCCCGTCCAGCTCGCCGGCGACCAGCTGCTGAACCGCCTTGAGAAGAACAAGGTGGCAGTGACAGCCTCGCCGCCCTCCGCCTCGCCGTCCTTCGGCTCCCAGGTGCTGTCCTGGATCCTCCTGCTCGGGCCGTTCCTCCTCATCATCTGGTTCTGGCACAGGCTGTCGAAGGGTGCAGCCGGTTCCATGCAGGGCATGCTGGGCGGAGTCGGCAAGTCCAGGGTCAAGGCGTTCGACGCCGAGCGCCCGGAGACGACGTTCGCGGATGTCGCCGGGTACGAGGGCGCCAAGTCCGAGATCGCGGAGGTCGTCGACTTCCTGCGCAGACCCGAAGGCTACCGCCGCGCCGGGGCGATGGCGCCGCGCGGTGTGCTGATGGTCGGCCCACCGGGGACCGGCAAGACCCTGCTGGCCCGCGCGGTCGCAGGGGAGGCGGATGTGCCGTTCCTGTCGGTGGTCGGCTCGAGCTTCGTCGAGATGTACGTCGGGGTCGGCGCCGCACGGGCACGGGACCTGTTCGCCGAGGCCCGCAAGCGGGCGCCCGCCATCGTGTTCGTCGACGAGATCGACGCGCTCGGCGGCCGGCGCGCCGGTACCAGCGCCATCGTGTCCAACGACAAGCGGGAGCAGACGCTCAACCAGCTCCTGTCGGAGATGGACGGGTTCGAGGCGTCGGAGGGCATCGTCGTGCTGGCGGCGACCAACCGGCCCGAGGTCCTCGACCCGGCGCTGCTACGCCCGGGGCGGTTCGACCGGCAGGTGACCATCCCGCTGCCCACGCCCGCCGAGCGGGCCGCGATCCTCGCGGTGCACTGCCAGGACAAGCGCCTCGGCAAGGACGTCGACCTGGCGAGGGTTGCACGCGGCACGCCCGGGTTCTCCGGCGCGGACCTGGCCAACCTGGCCAACGAGGCCGCCATCGTCGCCGTACGCGAGGGCCGCGAGGTGCTGGCCGCCGGCGACTTCGACGCGGCCCGTGACCGGATCCTGCTCGGTCGGCGCGAGGGCTCCAACGTGCTGCTCCCAGCCGAGAAGGAGGCCGTCGCGGTGCACGAGGCGGGCCATGCTCTGGTTGCCGCCCTGTCGCCGAACGCGGACCCGGTCGCCAAGGTCACCATCCTGCCCGCGGGGCAGGCCCTGGGAGGGACCGAGCAACTGCCTCTGGTGGAGCGGCACTTGTACGGCGAGGACTATCTCACGGAGACCCTCTCGGTACGGCTCGGCGGCCGTGCAGCAGAGCTGGTGGTCCTCGGCCAGGGCTCCACCGGCGCGGCCAACGACCTCGCCGGAGCCACCGAGCTGGCCACCAAGATGGTCCGTGAGTTCGGGCTGTCGCCCGCGCTCGGCCCCGTGGGCTACCCGCAGGGCGGGTCGGTGTTCCTCGGCGGCGGGCCAGCCATGAGCAGTCGTTCCTTCGCCGAGACCACGCAGGCCGCCATCGACGCCGAGGTCGCCCGTCTGCTGCGGGAGGCCGAACAGCGGGCCACCGGTCTGCTCACCGACCACCGTGCACAACTGGACGAAATCGCCGATCTACTGCTCAAGCAGGAGACCGTGGACGGCACGGTGGTCTACGGCCTGCTGGGCGCCCAGCCCCCGAGCGCGCACCCCACCGGGGAGACCATCGCGCCGCGCCGCGTGTCCGTCGCCAAGGAACCCGCAGTACACCGCATTGGCCATGCGCACGCGGCACCCGTTCCGGCCCCCGGCCAGGACCGGCGGCCTGACCCATCTCCGAAGGCCGCGCCATGACGCGCCCTGCCACCGTATGCGGTTGCCGCCGTCCACGCCCGGTCCCGACGGCCGCCCGCGGACCTCTGACCGCTCCCAGGCACGGGAGCACCCAGTCGGCAGGCAACCACGAAGACGAGGGGTGATGAGCGACCTCCCCGTACCACCGGACAACGGCCACCCCACACCGGCCGGGCAGGCGGAACCCGCCACCGACCCGAAAGCGGTCAGGCGGCCTCGGTGGCAGGTGTGGGCCTGGTGGACCGCTACGGTCGTCGTTGTCGCCCTTGCCGTAGCCGGAGGCGTCTCCCACCGCCACGAACTGGCCGGTACCTCCCACCTCCTCACCCACGTCAGTGTCCCCAAGCTGGCCGTCGCCCTCGCCTTCGAGGCGGCCTCGTTCGTCTCCCTTGCCGCCCTCCAGCGGTGGCTGCTGCGCGGGGCGGAAACAAGGCCGGGCCAGGGGACCATGACGGGGCTTGCGTTCGCCGCGAACGCGATGGCGGGCGCGCTGCCGGGCGGCAGCGCCCTGTCCGTTGCGTGGGCCATCCGGCAGCTGCGCCGACGGGACATCGGCCTGGCACTCGCCGCGGCGATGCTGGTCGTCGCGGGAGCCCTGTCCGTGCTGGCCCTCGCGCTGCTTCTGACGCTCGGTGCGCTGGTGGCCGACCCCGCCGGACCCGGTTCGGGGCTTCGGACCGTGGTGCTGCTGACGGCGGTGGTGCTCGCCGCTGTCATCGTGTCGGTCGTCTGCCTCACCCGGTCATCGGGCCTGCGCCGTTCCGCGCGGCATGCAGGAAGGCGCGTCACCGCCCGATGGCGAGCCGGGAAACGACTCGGCAATCTCCTTGCCGACGTCCTCCATCAAGCCGAGTCCATCCAGCCAGGCCTCCGGGGCTGGACCCGTCCCTGCATGCTGGCCCTGTTGAACTGGCTGTGCGATGCCGCTGCCCTGGTCGCCTGCCTGTGGGCACTGGGCATCGGTGTGCCGTGGCGCGGCATGCTCGTCAGTTACGGGCTGGCCCAGATCTCCATCAGTCTGCGCCTCACCCCCGGCAGCCTGGGCATCGCCGAGGCCAGCCTGAGCACTCTGCTCGTCGTCCAGGGCCTGCGCGCCGACCAGGCGATCGCTGCGGCACTCCTGTACCGCGTCGTCAGCAGCTGGGCCGTTCAGCCGATCGGCTGGGCCTGCTGGTTCCGCCTCACCCTCCGAGACACCCGCCCCCTCACCCGCACCATCCCCTGGGACCCGGGGCCGCCCGCCGCCAATGGGACCACGAGAGCGAACGCGCTCGGACAAAGCGGCGCCTCCCGGCACCGCGAGGGCCACCGCAATCGACACGACACCCCACGAGACAGGTGACGAGCATGTTGATGGACAAGGTCGAGTCCGCCCTGGTCAACAGTGGCCCGCGCCGGGCGCTGCAGCGGTTCTACGAGGCACCGCTGCTGGCCCGCCTCGGTGGCCGGATCCCCGGCGGGCGGGCCGTGGAGATCGGCTGCGGGAGCGGGTACGGCACCCGGCTCATTCTTGACCGGTTCGGCGCGGCCTGGGTGGATGCTGTCGACCTGGATCCCCGGGCCGTCGAGTCCGCCCGCCTGCGCCTGGCCGGATACGGCGATCGGGTCCGGATCGCCGTGGGATCCGCGACCGACCTGCGGGCCGCCTTGGAGGCCGAGGACGACGGCTACGACGCGGTGTTCGGCCTCGCGATCATCCATCACGTCGAAGACTGGCGCGCCGCCATTGCCGAGGTGGCCCGGGTGCTGCGTCCGGGCGGCCGCTTCTACTTCGAGGAGGTCACCCTCACAGCCTTGAACCGCCCCACTTACCGGCGCCTGTTCGACCACCCCCGCGAGGACCGGTTCACCGCCGGCGGCTTCCTGGTCGAGCTGCCCCGTCACGGCCTGTACCGGGACGAACGGTGGCGCACCCGGATCGGCGGCGACTACGTCCTGGGCGTCGCCGAACTGCGCCCGGCGGGCTGATGACCGACCCTCGCCAGTAGAGGATGGAGGTGACCTCCATGCCACGGCACCCGGCACCGCTGGCCGCCGCCGCCCGGGTCGGTGAGATCGTCACCGTGCTCTGGGCGGGCGGATTCCGCTGGCTGGTCGACGCCCTCGGTCTGCGGGCCTGCGTGTCACCACGCTGCCGGGCCCTGTGCACGCTGGGGTTGCGGCCCTGCGAGCACCACGCAGTCATGGACCGGCCTCTGCCGGAGCGTACCCGCCACGTCCTGGAAGAGCTGGGGCCCACCTTCGTCAAGGCCGGGCAGATGCTTGCTCTGCGCCCCGACTACGTGCCCGCCGCCTACGCCGAGGCGCTGCAAGGGCTGTACGCCGACGTACCGCCGTTCCCGGCCGCGGACGCGGCCCGGGTCGTCACCGAAGAACTCGGTCGGCCGCCGCGGGAGGCGTTCGCGGGGTTCGAGCCGGAGCCGTTCGCGGCCGCCTCCCTGTCCCAGGTGCACCGGGCACGGCTTCCCGACGGCACCCAGGTGGCGGTGAAGGTGCAGCGGCCCGGGGTGGACGCGCAGGTGGAGGAGGACCTGGTGCTGCTGCGCTGGCTGGCGAGGCGGCTGGAGCGGCGCAGTGCGGTGGCGCGCCGGTTCCGCCCGGCCGACGCCGTCGAGGAGGTCGCCGAGTGGACGCGGCGAGAGCTGGACTTCCGCCGGGAGGCCAGTACCGCGCAGACGCTGCGCAGCTACTTCGCCGACGACGACTCGGTGGTCATCCCCCGGGTGCACGAGCGGTGGACGACGCGGCGGGTGCTGACCATGGACCTCCTCCACGGGCGCCGACCGGCCCCGGCCGCCGAGCTGCGACAGGCCGGGCTGGACCCGCAGCGGGTCCTCGAGACGGGTGCGCGCGCGGTGCTGCGGCAGGTCTTCGAGTTCGGGCTGTTCCACGCCGACCCCCACCCCGGCAATCTGCTCGTGCTGCCCGGCGAGAGGGTCGCCTTCCTTGACTTCGGCATGTTCGGGCGCGTGGACCCCCGGCAACGCCACCGCATGGGCCTGATGCTGTGGGCGCTGGTGGACGGCGACTACGACACCGCCGTCGGGCAGCTGCTGCGCCTGTCCGAACGACGCCCGGAAGCCGACGTGCCCGGCTTCCGGCGGGCCGTCGCCGACCTTGTCGAGGACTGGTACGGCCGGTCGGCCCGGGAGTACTCGGTGGCCCGGCTGCTGCTGGCCCAACTCGGCGCGGGCGCGGCGCACGGCATCGTCTTCCCACGCGAGCTCATGCTCCTCGCCCGGACCCTGCTCACCCTGGAATCCACCGGCGCGCTCATCGACCCGGACATCACCCTCGCCGACCTCACCCGGACAGTGCTGCCCGACCTGAAGCGCATCCTGCTCCCTACCCTCCCCACGGTTTCCGCGCTCACCCACACGTTGGCGGACACCAACCGCGCCCGGCTCGTCCTCGCCCTCGAACTCGATGTTCCCGAAGCACTCCAGCGCCTGAACGATTTCCTCACCGCCGCCACCGCGCCGCCTGCCCCCTCCCCGCAGCGGGCCCGGCCGCCCGTGCTCGCGCTCCTTATCGCCGGGGCGGCCGGGGCGGTACTCGCCCGCCTCGGGCGCCGGCGACGCGGCAGACCGCTGCCGTGAGGCAGCCCTCGGCATCTTGTACGTCGGCAGGGTCTGGCTGAGCGGGTCCAGAACCAAGAGGGCCGTTCGGCCCAGTGTTAAGACCTTTAGTACCCATGCGGGGTTCCCCTACATGAGGGAGTGTGGAGGTCTAGGGAATCTGGCCCTGAGGACTTTGGGAGCCGGAGATGAATCCGAAACTGCTTACGGGCATCGCGGTCGCGGCCGTGGTCGCCGTCGTACTGCTCCGGCTGGGTGTCCCCCCGTACGTGCTGCTCCTCATCGCCCTCGTGGCGGCGTGCCCGCTGGGCATTGCCTTCATCCGCGGAGGCCAGGGTGGTCACGGCGGAGGACCGCACGAGCGCGAAGGCGAGGAGAACCCCGAGCACGACCACGGCGACCGCGGCGGGACCGGGCTCACGAAGAAGGGCCCGCCCCGCCACTGACCGTGCTCCTGACGGAGGAGACACGACCCGGAACGCGAAGGGAAGAAGGGAGTGCCGGGCATGAGCAGCATCGCTCGCCGTATCGCGAACCTTTTTCGGATCAAGGCCAACAAGGTGCTGGACCGTGCCGAGGATCCGCGTGAGGTGCTGGACTACTCCTACGGGCAGCAGCAGGAGCTGCTGGTGCGGGTGAGGCGTGGCGTGGCGGACGTGGCGACCAGCCGCAAACGCCTGGAACTGCAGATGAGCACGCTGCAGCAGTCCGGCGACAAGCTGCAGGAGCAGGCCCAGCAGGCACTCACCGTGGGACGTGAGGATCTGGCCCGGGAAGCCTTGGGACGTCGGGCGGCGGTGTCCTCGCAGATCATCGAGCTGCAGGGGCAGTATGCCGCCTTGCAGGCTCAGGAAGAGAAGCTCACCCTCGCCTCCCAGCGTCTTGAGGCGAAGGTGGATGCCTTCCGGGTCCGCAAGGAGACCGTCAAGGCCACCTACACCGCGGCCGAGGCTCAGACGCGGATCGGCGAGGCGGTCACCGGCATCGGTGAGGAGATGGGCGATGTCGGTATGGCCATCCAGCGGGCCCAGGACAAGACCGAACAGTTGCAGGCCCGTGCCGGGGCGCTGGACGAGCTGATTGCGTCCGGTGCCCTGGAGGATGCCACCCTCCCGGCCGGCCGCGACGACATACAGGCCGAGCTGGACAAGGCGTCCGCGGGCGGGGACGTGGAGCGGGAGCTGGCCCGGATGAAGGCCGAACTCACCGCTGCTGAACCGTCGCCGGCACTGGAGCGCGGTGAGCCCGCGGACGCGGACCGGAAGCCGAACGAGGAGGCATCGTCGTGATCATGCGGATTCTCGGCGAGGGTCAGTACGAGATCGCCGACGTCCACCTGGACGAGCTCAACGAGCTGGATGCCGTGCTGCAGTCGGCCGCTGCCAGTGGTGACGAACATGCCTTCGCCTTGGGACTACGGGCGCTCCTGGACGCCGTACGTGCCCTGGGCACCCCGCTGCCGGCCGACTCGCTCGCGCCCTCGGACCTGATCCTGCCCGACGAGGACACCAGCCTGCGCGAGGTTGAGGCGCTGCTGGCCGACGAGGGCCTGATCCCGGGGTGACGACCATGCGCAGCCGCTTCGCCCCCGACCGGCAGCTGACCGCCCGCATGGGCCTGACGATGTTCCTGCTCGGACTGCTGTACGTGGCGTTCGTCGCCGTGCTCATCGCACTGCTGAAGTCGTGGATCCTGGTGGTGGTCATTGCCGCCGGTCTGTTGGCCGCCCAGTATTGGTTCTCGGACCGGATCGCCCTGTTCGCGATGCACGGCCGGATCGTCACTCCGGACGAGGAACCCCGCCTGCACGGCGTCATCGACCGGCTGTGCTCGACCGCGGACATGCCCAAACCCCGAGTCGCCGTTTCGGGCATGGATCTGCCCAACGCGTTCGCCACCGGCCGCAACGCCGACCACGCCGTCGTCTGCGTGACCACTGGGCTGCTGCGCCGCCTGGAGCCGGACGAGTTGGAGGGCGTCCTGGCCCATGAACTGTCCCATGTCGCGCACCGCGACGTGGCGGTGATCACGATCGCTTCGTTCCTGGGGGTGATCGCCGGGCTGATGGTCCGCTTCGCCTTCTACTCCGAACTGTTCGGCGGCGGACGCGACCGCCGCGACGACCAGAACACCGCAGCCCTGCTGTTCGCGGTCATGGCGGTCTCGGCGCTCGTCTACGCGCTCAGCTTCCTGCTCATCCGCGCCCTGTCCCGGTATCGCGAACTGGCCGCCGACCGGGCCGGTGCCCTGCTCACCGGCCGCCCGTCGGCGCTGGCTTCGGCGCTGACCAAGGTCACGGGTGACATCGCCCGCATCCCCACCCAGGACCTGCGCACCGCGCAGGCGTTCAACGCCTTCTTCTTCACCCCCGCCCTCGGACCCGGCTCGACCGTGGCGAACCTGTTCTCCACCCACCCCACCCTGGAGCGGCGCCTGGAGCAGCTCGGGAAGATCTCCGCCGAGCTGGGCCGCCCGGCCTGAGCAAGACGCACATCAAGGAGGGAACTCGGACGACCGACGGCCCTGGCGTACCTGCTCACCGTGTGCGGGGTGGGCCATCGGATGGGAACCGCCTGGTGACCCGGCGTCCCGGCCTGCCGTTGCGGGTGGTGAGTGCCCAGCTGCTCTGGTCAGCGGGCGCTGCACTGCCACAACGTCTACCACGCCGAGGCGGGCATGCTGACGATGCTGTCCCACGTGAAATAGTCCCTGGCCCGAACCCAGAGGGCTCGAGGAGCGCGACGCGAACTCCCCGTCGCGCCCCGTCAACGTTGCCGTCGGGCGCCGCCCGAGCGGTGGTCTCTGATGGCGAGCGCCACGGCGAACAAGACCAGTGCGCCGGCAACGGCGATGAGCAGGGGGTGGTGCAACGGTGTGTTCAGGGCCATCAGTACCACGATCACGGTGGCCGCGGCGATCACCAGCGGCGTACGCCAACGCTTCATGGAGACCTCCCTGGTGTCCTGCTGTCGGGCGGGGATACGAGCACCCGATACGGGTGGCACACTCCCCAGCGTGCGCTGGCGCGGCACGTGAGCCTATGGGCCGCCCGGCCGCGCCACGGTCCGGTGGTCCTGTCCGAACGGGGCCATAGGACCTCGTCTTGTCTGCCCGAGGTGTTCAGCCTGCGAGCATCACACCGACGAAGAGCGCGGCCAGCGCCGTCAGCGCGGTCAGGGCGCCGTACACGGCAAGGGAGACGGTGCCGCGGGAGCGCGAATGGAGGAAGGCGGTGACGCCGGAGACCGCGACGACGGCGAGCTTGACGATCAGCGTGGTCCGGTAGGCGCCGGTGCCCTTGTCCCGTTCGGCAACGATGTTCCACACCCCAGTGGCCACGAGTATGGCGAAAGCCGGCCAGGCGACCTGGTTGAACCGGCGGGCCGCCGTGCGGGTCACCTCGGGGCCGAGGCTGCGCAGTGCCGGGACGAGGGCGGCCAGGGTGAGCTGGCCGCCGACCCAGATGGTGGCGGCGAGCACGTGCAGGAACATGCGGATGGTGTCCCAGTCGACGGCGAGCATACGGGGGATTGTGCCGTGGCTGAGGTCACAGCCTGCACGCCGGCCGACTCAGGCACCGTTCAGATCGCAGCGGGCGAACGTAGGCGTCCTGGGAGCCGCCGCGACGACCCCGTGGTGCGGTCAGCGTTTGCTTCCGGGCTGTCCGAGCCGGTCGGGCCGGTATGTGGGCCAAGTGATCCGGCCAGGCGCGCGGCCGTGCTGCCGAGGCGGTGTGGTGGGGGTGCGGCGGTGCTTCCCGAAGCGCGGCCAGAACGCGGGGGTGTTGGCGGCGTACGCGTCCCAGTCGGCGCCGAACTCCTTGGCGACCTCGTGCTCTTCGCTGCGAGCCAGTCGCACGTACACGTACACCAGGACCGGGAACATGATCAGGGTGGGGACGGTGGGCCACTGCAGCAGGAACCCGATCATGATGAGCAGGAACCCGTCGTACTGCGGGTGCCGCACGTGCGCGTACGGGCCCGTGGTGGCCAGACGGTCGTGCTGGGCGGCCTCATGCAGCACCTTCCAGGCGGTGGCGATCAGCCAGAAGCCGGCGCCGATGGCGACATAACTGGCCAAGTGGAAGGGGCTCAGGTGCGGGTCACCGGTCCAGCCGGTCAGGTCATTCCAGAGGTGGCCGCCGGCGTGGCTGTCCTTCAGCAGCGGGAAGCGGGAGCCGAGCCAGCTGCCCAGCAGGTAGATGGTGAGCGGGGTGCCGTACATCTCGGTGAACAGCGCCACCAGGAAGGCGCTGTAGGCGCCCATCGCCCGCCAGTCCCGCTTGCTCTTCGGATGGAAGAAGCTCGCGGCGAAGACGATGAACAGCAGGGTGTTGAGCACCACCAACGCCCACAGGCCGTATGCAGCGTCAGCCATCACGCCCTCCTTGGGGTGCGCTTTCCGACAGCGAGACTGTGCATTCGTGTCCGGTAGGTGGCCGCGTCGATCCGGCCGTGCAGCCGCAGGCCCACGAGCCACATCTCGGCGGTCTCCAGCGCGGCCTTGCGGCCCCGGAGCCGGACCAGGGGCGGGAGGCGGCTCTCGTGCGGCGTCACCAGGCGAACCGTGTCGTAGACCACGGCGGCCAGGATCAGCGCGCCGAGCAGCCCCGCGATCACGGCAGCCACGGCACTGCCCTCAGCGGTGTCGCACGGTGACGCGAACGGCGGTGACTGTGTCCCGCCCTACGAGCGGCCATGGCCGTAAGGGTGCTGGTGATCGTGCTTGCGCAACGGATCGCGGTCGCGGTCGGTGGACTCGTCCGAGCGGTCGTTCCCGCCGTGCATGTCTCCGCCGTGCATGCCGCGCATCATGAAGAACATCATCAGCGGGCAGGCGGCCAGGATGGCCAGGACGAAGATCGTGCCGATGGGCACGCCCAAAGCCACGAGTCCGACGATGAGAATCGCAGCGGCGAGCGCATAGAGCGGTAGCTTGTCGCGTCTCATGACGTTGCCTCCTTCTCGGATACCGCCACCCCGTATAGGTAGCCTGTTTCGAGCCTGAGCCTGTTGCCCGTCGGCGGGCAGGGGCTGAGCGTGCCGTGCCGGAGGGCCGGTGTTCCCCCGTTGGCAGGGCCGGATGGCCCTGCTCGCCTCACATCGTCCGTCCCCGCACGCCGAGAACGCGGCGCAGCGCCGGAACGCGTTCGTTCGACCGGCAGCTCTTGTGAGCGAGCTCGGCCATCGTCCGGCATAGGTGGCGCGATCGATCCGGCCCGCCAGCAGCAGGCCCGCCAGACGGCATTCGGCAGCGGCCGCCGCGCGCCGACCGCCGAGCCGGGTCAGCAGCACGCCGCATCGTCCGCGTGCGAAAGCTGGCCGCCCGCCGGGCACGGTCGTCGCCGACCGCGGCTTTGGCACCGCGGCCAAAATCTGGCCCTGGCCGAACTCGGTGTCCAGCGGATCGGCCTGTAACGCGCTGGGAAGCCTGGAAAGGCACGCCGTGAGTACGAGCAAAGTCGCCCATTCCGGCGGATGCGCAACTGGAGAGTCGGCGTCGAGGCCCGCATCAGTCACCTCAAGTGCGGCTTCGGTTTCCGTCGCACGCGTCTTCGCCGCTTGGCCGGCGCCCAGACCTGGGCCGGACTGGGGATCTTCGCCTACAACTTCCAGCGGATGACCGTCCTCAGCCGGTGAGGGATGGCCCGAGAGGCCAGCGGCACAGCGCTCTACCGCAGCACCGGCCCCGCCATCAGCCCAAACCCTTTTTCAGGAGCAAGTAGCTAAGGATCTTAGTTTCAGATCCTGCCGTGTGACAGAAGATCGGCTATCTTCACCCATACGTGGATCAAATCTGACAGATCGTGATGATTCACTTACGATCTGTCGCATGCCGCAGGAATCTGCCGGCTGCGCGGGGGTGCGCAAGCCGGCCCTCGCCCTCCTCGTGGGTCTGGTGCTGATGCTCCTGGCCCACGCTGTCTCGTGCGCCGCGCACCCGGCCGAGGGGCACGCGCACGCCACGGCAGTGGTTGCGGCAGCGGTGCACGAGGAGGCCGGAACGGACAGCCTGCGGTCCGCGTGGGAGATGGAGGACTGTGCCCTGGCCCACGGGGCGGACGGGCATCCGGAGCACGGCATCGTGTGCTGCGATCCGGCCGACTGGCCTGCCGATACGCGCGTACCCGCCGGAACCCTGCTCCTGGCGTTTACGCTGTTCGCGTTGCTCTCCCTGCGTCGCCGTGTGGTGGACGCCGAGAAGTCCGGCGCCCCGCCAGGGGGAGGGGACTCGGCGGCCGTGCCGATTTCCGGTGGCTCCCACCTGCTGCGCCTCGTCTGCGTCAGCCGTACCTGACCGTGCCCGTCCGGCGCGGACCGCCGGGCTGTCCGGCACATTCACCCGTACGGCAGACACGCGGCCTCAGCGCGAGCGGGGCCGCGGGAGGACCCCCACATGAGCACTGCCCTGCGCAGCATCACGTCGCACGACATCACCTCCTTCCTCGCGGCGCACGAACTCCCCGAACCGGCCGGAGCCCCGCGCCGCTCGCCGGCCGGCATGGTCGGCAACACCCCCGTTCTGTGGATCGGAGAGCCCTTCAACCCGGCAGGCCGCGGCTTCTGGGCGAAGCTGGAGGGCGCCAACCCCGGCGGCATCAAGGACCGCCCGGCGCTCCACATGGTCGCCGCAGCCCGCAAGCGGGGCGCCCTCACGCCGGGCGCCCCGATCATCGAGTCCACCAGCGGCACCCTCGGTCTCGGCCTCGCCCTGGCCGGGATCACCTACGGCCATCCGGTCACCCTGGTCACCGATCCCGGCATGGAGCCGCTGATGGTGCACCAGCTGCGCGCGCTCGGCGCGCACGTGGACGTGGTCACCGAGGCGCATCCGATGGGGGGCTGGCAGGAGGCGCGCCGCGTGCGCGTGCGGGAGCTGCTCGCGTGCACGCCGTCGGCCTGGTGCCCCGACCAGTACAACAATCCCGACAACGTTGGCGCCTACGCCTCGCTCGCCCTGGAACTCGTCGTCCAGCTCGGCCGCATCGACGTCTTGGTGGCGGCAGTCGGCACGGGCGGCCACTCGGCGGGCATCGCCCGCACTCTGCGCACCTTCAATTCGCAGCTGAAGCTCGTCGGCGTCGACTCGGTCAACTCGACCCTCTTCGGCCAGCCGGCCGGACCTCGCCTGATGCGCGGGCTGGGCAGCAGCATCCATCCCGGCAACGTCGACCACGCGGCTTTCGACGAGGTCCACTGGGCGGCGCCGGGCGAGGCGGTGTGGACCTGCCGTCAACTGGCCCGAGGACACTACGCCAGCGGCGGCTGGAGCGTGGGGGCGGTCGCGCTCGTGGCCAACTGGCTGGCCCGTACGGAGCCCGAGCACACCCGGATCGCGGCGATCTTCCCCGATGGCGTGCACAGGTACTGGAACACGGTCTACAGCGACGACTACTGCCGCCGGCACGGCCTCCTCCGCCGTTTCCCGGCATCCGATCCGGACGAGATCGCGCATCCGGGGGAGTGCACGGTGGAGCGTTGGACCCGTTGCACCAACGTCACCGTACCCGAGGGAGCCGCGCGATGAAGTCCCTTGCCGTGCAGTTTCGTTCGTTCAACGGGTGCGCCCGGCTGCTGATGGTCCAGCAGTTCACGATCAACACCGCCTTCTACATGCTCATGCCCTACCTGGCCGTGCATCTCGCGGCCGGCCTGGGCATGGCCGCGTGGGCGGTCGGCCTTGTATTGGGGGTGCGCAACTTCACCCAGCAGGGCATGTTCCTTGTCGGCGGCACGCTCGCCGACCGCCTCGGCTACAAGCCCGTGATCGTGGTGGGATGCGTGCTGCGGACCGTCGGCTTCGGCCTGCTCGGCTTCGTCAGCTCACTGCCCGCTCTCGTCGTGGCGTCGGCGGCAACCGGGTTTGCGGGGGCGCTGTTCAACCCGGCGGTGCGTGCGTACCTCGCCCAGGAGGCGGGGGAGCGGCGGGTGGAGGCGTTCGCCGCCTTCAACGTCTTCTACCAGGCCGGTATGTTCGTCGGTCCGCTGGTCGGACTTGTCCTGTTGGCTGCCGACTTCCGGCTCATCTGTTCCGTAGCAGCAGTGCTGTTCCTCGCCCTGACGGTAATTCAGCTGCGCATGCTGCCCGTCCGGAAGGAGACGCCGTCAGACGAATCGACCGGTGTGCTGGCGGACTGGCGCACGGTCATCGCCAACCGCCCGTTCCTCCTCTTCGCCCTCGCCATGATCGGCTCGTACGTCCTGTCCTTCCAGGTGTATCTCGCGCTGCCGTTGCAGGCGCACCGTGCCGCCCCGGACCGGGGTGATGCCGTGACCACGGCGCTGTTCACGGTCTCGGCGGCGGTTGCCGTGGCCGGCCAGCTGAAGATCACCGCGTGGGCACGGGCGCGCTGGTCGTCCCAGCGTGCCATCGTGTACGGCATCGCGCTCATGGGCGCGGCCTTCCTCCCCCTGCTCATCGACGCCGGACCGACCACCCGGGGCACCGGGCCACTGGCCTGGACGGCGGCGCTGTCACCACTGTTCGCGGCAGTCGCCCTGCTGGCGTTGGGCACCGCGATGGTCTATCCGTTCGAGATGGACACCGTCGTCTCCCTCGCTGGTGGACGCCTCGTCGCCACCCACTACGGGCTGTACAACACCGTCGCCGGCCTGGGCATCACCCTGGGCAACCTGACCACCGGTGCCGTCTGGGACGCCGCCGACCGCCTGGGGCACCCCGAGCTGACCTGGTGGGTGCTCGCGGCGACGGGCGCGTTCTGCGCCGGCAGCGTCGGGCTGCTGGCGCGCTCGGGCCGCCTGACCGCACGTCCCGAACCGGAGCTCGCGGCGGCGGCCTCGTGACAGGGAACACGATGACCGCCCCACCGAGCGGACTCGTAGCGACCCTACTGAGCACCACGTGCGCCGCCGTCCTGGCGCGGGCCGAGCACGCGTGCATCGGAGTCAGTCCGTTCAACAGCTACTTCTTGGCCGGTCGGATTCGGCAGATCGCGCGGTGGGCGTACGAGCGCTTCGCGCGGGTCGACTTCTTCGTCCCGGACGGCCCGAGCGCGTAGACGGTGCAGGCGCTGGGGTACCCGCCGGAGCGGGCAGAGTGGAAGGCGTGAAGTCAGGGGCAGCACACCCGCAACCGCATCATCAGCGAGCTGGACACCCACGGCAGAGACAGCCGGATCCTCGGCTGGGCGGGGCTCCAAGAGGACGCAACCTACCGGCGCCGGCACGCAGAAGCCTGGTCCCTCTACAAGGCGAACGACGAGTTCCGGGTGGCTTGCCGGGAGACCAGCGCGTGGGAGCCGGCCGGAAGGCTCCCGGAGGGCCAGCCCCGGAGGTGCACCAAGTGGATTGCGCGGTACGGTACTTCCTCGCCGAACTGCCGCTGTTCCTCGACACCCCGGCCATCGTGGGAGCCAAGGCATCGGTGTTCTGCTACCACCAGCCACCGCCGCTCCTGTACCGCCTGTACCGGCGTGAGCTGCCGTGGTGGCCCGCCGCAGGCCAGGGATTCCTCGTCGTCACCGGCCGCGACGCTGGACAAGCTCTCCTACCAGCTCAATGCCCTGGTCTTCCCGCTGTGGACGCTCGCGGTCATCGCGGGCGCCATGGCCGGCTGGAAGGGCCGCCTGCGCCGCGTACCTCGGCCTGGTCGCCGTCTCCGCGTTCGTCTTCAACTACTACAGAGTGAACATCTTCATCACAGGACTCCATTCGTATGCTGGAGTCAAGCAGACGAGATACCCCCGCTGGGTATAGTGGACGTGTCCTGTCAGATGAAGCAGGGTGCGGAGAGCGATGACGACAGCCACAGACTCGCGGGCGGGATCCCGCGGCAGCGCTGTACGCTACGCGCGCGCCGTCGTCGTCGCGCTGCTCGCGGCACTCGCCGTACTCATCCACCACAACACGACGTCCGCGGCCATGCCCGCCCGCGCCATGAGTGCGATGGTCGGCATGGACCACACCTCCGCGACCATGACCATGACGACGACTGCCGCCTCGGCCGAGCATGGCACGGCGCTCCAGGCCGCGAACATGGCCATGGACGATGACAGCGGCGCCTGCTCCGGCCCCGCCATGCAGCACTGCTCGGCCGGGGACGTCGGCACGGCGAAACTCGCGCCACCGCCCGCCGCCCACGTCGGCCGATCGGACGCCGCCCACCGCGTGCTCTCCCGGAATGGTCTGCTCAGCGCGGGGTTCGACATGAACCACCTGACCGCGAACTCGATCCTCGTCGAGCAGGGTCAGCGGGTCCGGCTGGACTTCGTCAACAAGACCACCATGTGGCACCCGATGCACCTGCACGGTCACACCTACCAGCTCGGCACGAATGGCCCGCGCAAGGACACCACGATCGTGCTGCCGAAAAAGGCGGTGTCGGTCTACTTCGACGCGGACAACCCCGGCCAGTGGATGCTGCACTGCCACAACGCGTACCACGGGGAAGCCGGGATGATGGCGCTGGTGGCCTACCAAGCCTGACAGAGCGAGGGGGAGCGGGGCAGACCGCCCGCTCCCCCTCGGACTTTGGAAGCTGTCAAGGGACGGCTGCTGTTGTCCGCTGTATTGGGCGGCTCGTCACGAGCGAGTCATGGAAGGGCGTTGGTGTCCCCGTTCACCGGACGGGCCACCTTCTCGACCTCACGGGCGTCGAGTGCAGCCGGGGCGGATTTAGTGCCCAGGCTTCCGCCGGGGTGCCAGGTTCCCGTGACCGGCACCCAGGTGCTGGCAGGCAGGGCGGAAGTTCCATGGATCCGAACCTGCCGTGGCCTCGCTGGTCGGTCAGACACGGACGCCGAACATGAACGGCCCGCCGATGGTGTCCATCGACTCATAGCGGACGACCGTGCCGGTGCGCGGTGCGTGCAGGATCTGGCCGTTGCCCGCGTAGAGCCCAACGTGGTGGAGATCGTTGAAGAAGAAGACCAAGTCGCCGACCTTGAGGTCACTCGCCGAATAGATGCGGGTGCCTGTGTTGGCCTGCGCCTGCGAGGTGCGCGGGATGGAGACGCCGGCCTGCGCGTACGCCCAGGAGGTCAGGCCCGAGCAGTCGAAGGAGGAGGGGCCGGAGGCGCCGTAGACGTACGACGTGCCGATCTTGCTCAGGGCGGCGGAAAACGCCGCTCCGGCGCGACCTGAGGCCGAGCTGGCATTTCCGTTGAGGACGCTTCGCTCACTGGCGCGGCTGGCTCGGCTCTCCTCGGCAGCCAGGGCCGCCTTCTCCTGTGCGGTAAGGGAGTTGAGGAGTTTCTGCGCCGCGGCAAGCTTGCCCTGGACTTCCTCCTTCTTCTTGCCGAGCTCGGTGCGGGTGGAGGCGAGGTCTTTCAGCTTCTCCGTGGCCTCGGCGCGCTTCTGGGCGAGTTCGCGCTGCTTGTCCTGGACCTTCTCCAGCGCCTGTACCTGCTGGCTGCTCAACTGGTCGAGCGTCGACGCCTTGTTGAGGTAGTCGTCCGGGTCGGAGGAGAGGAAGAGCTGGACGGAGGGATCGATGCCACCGGAGCGGTACTGGCCCGCGGCCAGCGAACCAAGGCCGCCGCGCAGCTTGTTGAGCTCTTCTCGGCCCCGGGCGACATTGTCCTGGATGGTGGAGATCTCCTTCTGGAGCTTCCCCTGCTTCTCTTTGGCTCCGTCGTACTCCTCGGTGGCCTTTTCAGCTTCCTCGAAGAGCTTGTCGACCTTTGCCTTGACCTCGTCCTTGTTGGGCTTGGCGCTCGGCGCAGCGTTGGCCGCCTGAGCACTGAGGGCGACTGCAGCAGCGGCTGCAGTGGTCAGCACGGTCACACGTGCGCGGCTCGGCTGCTTAGGTCGACGGTGGGACGCCACAGGGGCGAGCTCCTTCTTCCTCCAGCCGCCTACCGACACGCCGGCGGGCGGTGCCCTCCGCCGCCACTCACCCGTTGTGAGTGATCACCCGTGCGGAGGTTCGAGCTAGACCCTAGTGATTTTCCTGTGGTCAGTTCAAACCATTGAGCTAAAAAACTTAGTAGTTACTTGTGTTCTTTGCGGTGAAGTCACAGGCGGTGAGATGCGCTTGACGTTGCGTCGCATGGATCAGGACAATTCGGGTATCTCTCGTAAATGTCGTGGTCTATTCGATCGCGGATGGACACTCTCGTCTCACTCGTCGGCGCCCGGCCGTCTCGTCGCAGGCGGTCCCGCGGCGCCACACGGGACGGCTACGCCTTCCACGACTACGTACCCCTGCGCAGCACAGAAGCCCTCGATGACCTGCGCAGTGCCTTCGACCTGGGATGAGCCGGAAGGGCCGCTGCCTCCGAACGGCTGCGGCCCTTCACCGTGTACGACTGCCCGCGCGGGTGTCCTCAGAGCACCCGGACCGCGCCGGTCGGCGGGGACCAGGACAGCGGCTTCTCGACGATGCCCGTGGAGGGGTTCTCGGCGCCGACGAACTTACCGTCACCCACATAAAGAGCCACGTGGTAGGCGCTGCCCGCGCTGCCCCAGTAGAGGATGTCGCCCGGTTGGAGGTTGCTCAGCGAGACTGGGGTGCCCACGGTCGACTGGTCCTGGGAGACGCGCGGCAGGCTGACTCCGGCCTGCTTGAAGGCGGCCTGCAGGAGGCTGGAGCAGTCCCAGGAGTTGGGGCCGGCTGCGCCGAGAACATAGGCGTCACCGATCTGCGCCCGCGCGAAGGCGATGACAGCGGCGGCCGAACCGGTGGCCGTGGAAGTGCTGGAGGAGCTCGTCCTGGCGGCGAGGGTGGTCCGCTCGGTGCTGCGCGAGGCGGCCTGCTCGGCGGCGGCCTTGCGGGCGGCCTCTGCCTTCTTCTTGGCCTCGGCCAGGTCTGCCTTGGCCTGCTTTGCAGCCTTTGCGGCGGCCGCGTCGCGCTCGGCCTGCAGCTGGTAGTTCGCGGCGGCCTGCTGCGTGGCGTCCGCGGACTGGGCGACCTGAGCGGCCAGGTCGGCCGTCAGGGTGGGCAGCTCGAGCGTCTGTGTCACCGGCTCGGCCGCGCTCGCCGACGATGCCGACGCGCCGGCCACCGCCAGCGTGCTGAGGACGCCACCGGCGACTCCGGCCCGCATCGCGATGTTCGGCGCGCTGCGGCGCGGCTTTCGGTGGCTGCGTATGTGAGCGGTGTGGGACATGGGGACAACCGGTATCAGGGGATCCTCTATATCTTCAAGAAACGTGCGCTGTGCCACAGTTACGGAATCGAGACCCTGAACCCGGGGCTTGTCGCTCCTTATTGACGCCGTAACGAACATTTCGGACATCAGTGATCAAGCTCATGGCCATGAGCTTTCGTTATTACGTCCGGATTGCCCCGCACTTACCACTGGTCGAAACAGTTGGCCAAGCCCGGTTCTCAGACGGCTCTCATGAATGTGGCCGAAGTCACGGAGCGGTGACGCGGACAAGGAGCGGCGCCTGGAAGGGGCTGCCATCGACTGGCGCCTCAGCGCGCACGTGCTGGCTAGGTGGCAAGGACGGTGGGTGGGTCCCAGGTTTGTCTGCTGTTCCTGCGAGAGGCCCTCCACGAGGAGGTTCTCGAGTCACAGCCGCTGAAGACCGGCCTGTCCCCTCGCTGGCCTTCAGCACCGATGGCGTGCGGAGCCAGGTCCACAGCCAGCTCGAACTGCGCGTCATCCCGGATGCCGATGTCGATCTCCTAACCGGGATCTGCGTGCCGAAAGCGCACGCCTTCCGCCTCCCTTGCCAATGGCAGTGCGCGTTCGTGTGAGTACAGCACCGAGGGCGGTCAGGCATCGTCGCTGTAGGCGCCGAGGTGCGCTGTGCTGATGACAGTGGCCTCGTGTGCGTGGCGAGCGCCGTTGGCGGCAGGCCCGGCAGCCGCCCAGTAGCCGCCGGGCAAGGAACCGACCACGACCGCGTAGGCGACGAGCGTGGAGGCCGCGTTTACGTGTCCGTGCGCTTTCCCACCTCGCGCAGTGCCTTGCGTAGTGCGGTTCGTTCGACGGGTGACATTTGGCCGACGAAGTGCGTGAGCGCCACGGGGCGGTCCTCGCTGGCGCTGAGGGCGTCCTCCATGAGGGCGGCGGAGTATTCCTCCCGGGTGCGGACCGGCTCGTACAGCCAGGCGCGCCCCTCTTTCTGCTCGCGCAGCAGCCAGCCCTTGCTGTGGAGGATGGTGGCCACGGTCATCACGGTGGTGTAGGCGACGGGCCGTGTCCGGTTGATGTCGTCGACGATCTCGCGCACGGTCGCCGGGCGCCTCCACCTCCACAGGCGGTCCATGATCTCCGCCTCCAGGTCCCCCAGCCTTCGCATGCCCAGCGTCTCCCTCTTCACCGCGGTAATCAAAGTCATCGTAAGGGGTGGTGGACAGACGGTGGCGGGGTCGGCGTGCGCCCGAACAACAGAACTTCAGCAATCGCCTTCAGGATGAGCAAACGACACGGAGTACCGATCGTCGTACTCACGCTGGTCGGCGGGGGAGGGACCTTCGCCTTGGTTGGGCGGAGCGTGTGCCGCTCGAAAATGCGATTCGTACTGTGACCTGTGCTGATGTTGCCCGGCAGCCTTGCTGCACGGAATGCCCCTCGCCGGCCATCACGCGGATGGCTTCGAACCGCCTTTTAGGGAGGTCGCCTCGCCCAGCAGTTCAGCGGCGCGGCGGAGAACAGCCGGCTCGGCCTCCAGCTCCGCGATCCGCTTACGGGCGACGGTGAGTTCGGCCTGCTTGTGGGTGGGGACACCGGGCATCTGTCCGGTGTCTTTCAAATGCTGGCGGTGCCAGCCGTAGATGGTCTGCTCGCTGATGCCGAGGAGCTTCGCCACCTCGGCGGTCTTCCGGCCAGACTCGACCAGATCGAGGACGTGGCGGCGGAACTCGGGCAGACTCGACCAGATCGAGGACGTGGCGGCGGAACTCGGGCGGATAACTGCGGGGCACGACGGCCTCCGTACGCTGCTGGACGGTCAATTCCCCAGCGACGCCGCTTCATCAGACTCAGGGCAGACTCTACGAAACTCGGGGCACCCCACTCGCATGGTTCATACGAGTCGCGCACTTCCTCTGGTCGGCAGACGATCGGGGAACGCTGACGTCGCGTCACCCGTGGCTCGACGTTGCCCTCTGCCCCCTTGCGAAGGAGAAGTGCGCAGGATGACCACAACGTCTGAATGTGTTTCAGGACCGCTGACGCGACGGGTGTCGAAGCGGGTCTCCCAGTCCGTCTTCGATGGTTCACGACTGCGTGTCGTGTTGCTCGTGGAGGTCTATGACGGAGCCCAGCAGCAGTTCCTGGAAGCGTACGAACAGCTGTGCAGTCAGGTCGCGTCAGTCCCGGGACACGTCAGCGACCAGCTCGGCCAGTCGATCGAGAACCCGTCCCAATGGCTCATCACCAGCGAGTGGGAGAGCGCCCCGCCCTTCCTCGACTGGGTGAACAGCGAAGAGCACGTGCAGATGGTGCGGCCGCTGCACAGCTGTGTTCATGGCACCCGTTCGCTTCGCTTCCACATCGTCCGTGAGACCGGCACCGTGACGTCGGCCGAGTCCGCGACGCGCCGGGTCCAGACGGCCCCCCGGATCGGTGAGGGCAAGATCCGCCATGCGCTCAATTTCAAGGTCAAGCCGGGCAGCGAGCCGGTCGTCGCGAAGATCCTCGCGGACTACGCCTCGCCCGAGGCGAGGGTCGACGACACCACGCGGCTGTGCTGTACCTCCTTGTTCATGCACGGCAACCGGG
>NZ_JAYWVC010000109.1:0-28106 GCF_036281785.1 Streptomyces chiangmaiensis
GAGTACCGATGCGCGGCAGGGGGACGGACCGTCTCCTATTAGTGATGAAGCCCCTGTAATAGGGGCGGAGCGAAGGGGGCGGGCCGTCCTGATCTTGTTTGGTGGTCAACCGGTGTGTCCGGGAGGAGCCAGGTGAACGGATCAAGGCCGCAGGCCGAGATCAAGTCGTTTTACATTTCCAAGTCGATGGTGTGGGAGGCGTATCTGAGAGTCAAAGCCAATCGGGGTGCACCCGGGGTGGACGGAGTGTCGATCGAGCAGTTCGAGCAGAACCTCAAGAGGAATCTGTACAAGCTGTGGAATCGTATGGCGTCCGGCTCGTACTTCCCTCCGGCGGTGAAAGCCGTCGAGATCCCCAAGGCCGGCGGCAAAGGTGTCCGTGTGCTTGGGGCGCCCACTGTGGCTGACCGGATCGCTCAGACGGTGGCCGCGATGTATCTGGAGCGGCGGGTGGAGCCTGTGTTCCATCCGGACTCCTCTGGTTACCGGCTGAGGCGGTCGGCGTTGGATGCGGTGGAGCAGTGCCGGCGGCGCTGTTGGCGCAGCGACTGGGTGGTCGATCTCGACATCCGGGCGTTCTTCGACAGCGTGGACCATGAACTGATGCTCAAGGCGGTCGAGCGGCATATCGATGAGGACGGGAAGCGGGTCCTGCTCTATGTCAAGCGGTGGCTTGTGGCCCCGCTGGCAAAGCAGGACGGTACGGTGCAGGAGCGGGCTCGTGGAACTCCCCAGGGATCGGCTATTTCTCCCGTGTTGGCGAATCTGTATCTCCATTACGCGTTCGACGTGTGGCTGACGCGGAACTTCCCGCACGTCACCTTCGAACGGTACTGCGACGATACGGTGATTCACTGCAAGAGTGAGAGGCAGGCCCGCCGGGTGCGGGATGCGCTCGCCGATCGGTTGGAGCAGGTCGGTCTGGAATTGCATCCGGACAAGACGCGCATCGTGTTCTGCTAGGACGCTGACCGGCGCGGCTCGTACGAGCACACGTCGGTCTGGAGCCGAAGGCGGCCAAGACCAGGATCGTGCACCTGCAGGTGGGCGGCGAGGGACTGGATTTCCTCGGCTTGCATCACCGGTGGGTCACCTCCCGGCCGCACGGCGGGCGGCGTCCGATCGCTTTCCTCGCTCGCTGGCCCTCGGACAGGGCAGTGCAGCATGCCCGTGACCGGATCCGTGGACTGACGGACCGGCGCAGGCTGTTGCTGCCGGTCAAGGTGATCGTGGAGGACGTGAATGCGTTCCTTCGCGCGTGGGGCGCGTATTTCCGCTTCGGGAACTCAGGCGGGCACGCTTCACTTCCTTACGCCACCGCATCCTCCTCGGATGACCTCACGCTTCACTACCACCGAATGTGAGCCAGGGCATCCTGAATGGTGCGCGGCCGGGAGCGGATAGGGGCGGGCATCGCGGGGGCGTTGCTCGGGGAGGGGGAGTGCAGCCGGTCCGCCCGCGATGTGGCCTGTGGTGCGGTGTGTCAGTGGTTGAGGTTGGCCGATGACCAGATGTGGCCGTCGTCCGTTGTCAGTTCGATGCGGTTGATGGTGTCGGTGGCTGCGTACGCGATCCAGGTGGCTTGTCCGGAGGCGGGCATCCACCAAGCGCCGACGTTGCGGGTGGAGCCGTCGTCGAGCAGGAGCCGGCAGGTGTAGTGCGTTCCGGGTCGGCCCCCCGTGATCTGCATGACCATGACGCTGTCGTCGCCGGCTCGGCTCGGCTCGACCGTCCCGACCGGTCTGCCCGACGAGGTGACCAGGGTTGCTCCGTGCTCGCTGGGGGCCAAGTGGACCGGGGTCGCGTCGCGGTGGAGTACCGCCACGCCGACGCTGCCCAGACAGATCCCGGCGGCCGCAGCCGCAGCGAGCAGCAGCGGCGTCCGATGGCGGCGGCGCTGGTCGCGGACGGGGCCAGGCGGCGCCAGGTGTGAGCGGGACGGCGTGTGGTGTTCGTCTGTCGGGGTCGGCTGGGAGCGGCGGGTGGTGGAGGACCGGCGGGCGCGGATTCGATGCCCGAGTCGGTCTGGGTCCGAAGGCCGCTCGAACTCCAGGCGGTTGAGGACCCGCGCCTCGAACCCGGGTGGAGCGGCGACGGAGGGCGAGGCCGGCAGTACCGCATCAATGGCGGTGGAGACGTCGTCGTAGGCCAAGTGGCAGGCGGGGCAGTCGGTGAGGTGGCGCACCAGTTCGTCCTGCCGGCCGGGGAGGGCGCCCAGTGCCAGGGCCATCAGTTCGTCCTCATCGGGGTGGCGATCCATCGCGGCGTTCCTCCTTCAACGAGTCGCGCAGCCTTCGCAGGCCGGTACGGATACGGGTCTTGGCGGTGCCGAGGGGAATGTTCTCCTGCCGGCCGACCTCGGCGGCGGTCAAGCCACCGATGACGGCGAGAGCAACGGCACGGGCCTGCTCCGGCGGCAGGGCGCGCAGTCGGCTCAGGGCGCGTTCGCTTTCCAGGGCGGTCAGGGCCCGTTGCTCGGGATCGTCGGGCTGGGTGTCGTTGCGCAGGGTCACGTCGATGAGCCGTTCCAGGGTGTCGGCCGCGGCGGGCGTGGCCCGACGAGCCCGCACGGTGTCGATGGCGGCGTTGCGCGTGATCGTCAGCAGCCAGGTCAGTACTGAGGCACGCCGGGGGTCGTAGTCGCCCGCCGCACGCCAGGCTCGTACGAACACCTCCTGGCTGACGTCCTCGGCGAGGGCGGGCTCCCTGGTCACCGACAACGCGAGGCCGTACACGGCGTCTTGGAAACGCCTGACGAAGGCGACGGACGCCTGCTCGTCGCCCAGCGCGAACCCGGCGACGAGTGTGATGTCGTCGACCTGGTTCGCGCGCGAGAACAGCACCACGCCCATGTGTACGTACGAAACCGGCGAAGAGATTGACCAAGCCGCCGGGAGATTTCCGGGAACGCGGCGCAATCCCTGGGCCGGGCTCGCCCGTACAACCCCCGTGACTCGCTCGTACGACCATGCGGGAAGGAACGGAGGCATCATGCATCGTGGAAGGATCACCGTATGCGGGTTGGCGCTCGTGGCGGCCCTCGGGCTGGCGGGCTGCGGTGGCGGGGGCGCCGACAGCGGTGGCGGGGCGCGGAGCCAGGCGCCGGCAGCGGCTATGGACACCTCCACCGTCAGGACGAGCAACTCGCCCTTGGGTACTGTGCTCGTGGACGGCAGTGGTCGGACGCTGTACCTGTTCACCGCGGACGGGAAGAACACCAACTCCATGGACTGTGACGCGGCCTGCCTCAAGCTCTGGCCGCCCATGGAGGGCAAGCCGAAGGCGGGCGACGGTGTCGACGCAGGCCTGATCGGCACGACGCGCGGCGGAGGCCGGTCGCAGGTGACATACGCCGGACACCCGCTGTACTACTACGCCGACGACCAGACTGCCGGCGATGTCAAGGGACAGGGCGTCGACGGCGTCTGGTTCGTGCTGGACGCGCAGGGCGCCGCGATCAGAACGGCGGCCCCGACGACCTCGGCCACCGAGGACGGCGGCAACGGGGGTTACGGCTACTGACCTGGACGGGAGCGACCCCGGGTGTGCTGTCCCGGGACGTTGGTGACACCCGTGCCGGGTGCTTGAACAGGTGAGGGCCTTCTGGTTTCGGTGTGGATCGCGACATCTGCACGCCGACCGCAGGAGGCCCTCCCCGGTGGCCGAAACAAGTCCAGGGTTGCGACGTCCGGCATGCGAGGGAAGCGACGTGCAGTTGCCAGGCGTGATCCGCGCCGGGGGGCCTCGATCCCCGCTGCTGCCTCCGGCGTCCGCTACTTCACCTTCGTGAGCAACCGGATACCGGATACCGGACTACCTCCCCTGACGCGGACGGTGGCACGTTGCCGGTCCACTGATCAGCCCTCCGGGCGACCGGCACGGCTGAGGAACCCCACGGCTCCGACCAGTTCAGATGCCGTGGGCTTCTGTCGTTGCCGGTCGTCCCATCAGTCCCGCGATGCGCAGCATGGTAGACCGTGGTAGGACGCCGGCGTCCTCGGACACATCACTTCGGTGTCGTGTCCTTGCAACTCTCCGAAACTCTCACCACATTCAAGACCACAGGGAGATTGGTGATCTGCTGGTTCGGGCCCGGCTGGGAGCTGCAGATCTTCCATGCAGCCGGGTCGTCCACCGGACGGCCCTGTCCGCTCGCATCCTTGAAGACCATGTCGGATGTGGAGTTCATCTGCTCGTACGCGCGCCCGGCGTTGCCGCCGATCACATCGGGCATGATGGCGGCGACCGGCTCAGGGTCTGCCGAACGACGCGTCTCGGCGGACCCCGAGCCGGTCGTGGTGCTTGCCGGGACATCCGGCACGGACGACGCGCTGCAGGCGGTGAGTGAGGCCAGGAGCGTGGCGGCGAGGGCGGGTCTCAGGAGCTTGGTGACGGTCATATTCCCCCCAGCGGGATGGCAGTTCGGAACTGTGCTCACGGTGAGACAACAGGAAGAACCGCTTTCTTGATCAACTCTAATCCGGTGGCCGTGCCCGATACAGCTCGGCGGGCGGAACAACTCGGGACGAGTGATCGCGGCGGGCCTGTTCCCTGCCACCCGTCCCACCACGTGCTCCACCTCGGGCACCGGCCCACGGAGGTCTACCTGGCGCGGACCGCGCTCCACCGCGACCAACAGGGACGCCGCGTCGGCAGCCGGCTCATCCTCTTTGCTGCATGTTGTGGGCGAAGGCGTGCTCGACGTCGTGCGCGTCCACGCGTTCTAGGGTTTGCCGATCTCCCCATTATGAGAGCGGCCAAGGCGGCGGCCAGTTCCGTGGACAGACGTGGGTCCTGGTAGAAGAACATGGCGCCGGTGACGCCGCCGTTCAGTTGGCCGGCCTGGAGCCACTACCGCGTGGCTCCATCAAGGCAGGCCGAATGCACTTCGGAATGGACGGCGCCTCCATCGACAGTCAAGACGGAGCGTCGCGGTGGCCGCCGGGAGAAAGTGCTCCGGGCTGCCTGGGCGACGCTCATGACCGCCTGGGGCATCGGGAGCCGTCACACCCGGGTGGTCGGATCCGGCAGTGCCCCCGCGGATCCGGCCGGTGTCAGTCAACCTCGACGACCGGCACAGTCGGACGCGCCAACGCCCCACCGCTCTTGGGGTGCCTCGACTCACGGACGAGAAAGACCGCCAGGAACGACACCGCTGCTATCAGGGCCAGATAGAGAGAGATCGCGTTGGCCGTCCGGAACTCGGCGTACAGCGCTGCGCTGCATGGGTCTCCTCGATGCGCGACTGCGCGTACAGGCCGACGCCGATCAGGAAGATGCTGAGCAGGAACGGGACCCGCCAGCCCCAGGACAGGAAGGCGTCCTGCAATATCACTGCGGACAGGATCAGGAACATCACGTTGGAGCAGATCAGCGCGATCGGAACCCGAGCTGGGCGAAGCGGCCGTAGAAGCCCCGCTTGCCTTCGGGAGGGGACTCCGTCACCAGCAGCACCGCACCACTCCACTCCACTGGCCGCCCAGCGCCAGGCCCTGGATCAGCCGCAGCAGGACCAGCAGGATCGGTGCAGCGATGCCGAGAACGGAGTATGGCGGCAGCAGGCCGATCGCGGTGGTCGCCGCCCCCATGGTGCGAGGTCGGCGATCGACTCAGTGCACCCGCCGGCCGTGAGACCGGTGCCCCGGCAGGCCCGCACCCCTCCGTAGATGCACCAGAAGGTGATGTGCCAGAACAGTCGCTAGCCGGCTGAGGTGAACACGCGCTGGTACCGGACCAGGCCGGCCAGCTGTTCAACGACGTTCTCGAGGATCGCCCAGGCCGGTGACCCAGCGGGCAGCCCGTCGTCACCGGTCAGGTGTTGATGGGCGTGAGGAAGCACGAACTCGGGCTGTCCCACTACGCTCGCGTTCATCTTGTGGAGGACCAGGCGCAGGCCGAGTTGGGCGCGGATGGTGCCCAGCGGCCCCTGGAAGACCCCGGGCCTGTTGTTGGGTGGTGTCGTCTTACTGGCAAGTACATAGAGTGACGACAGTGAGGGGGCCTCGCCAGTAGTTCTTCCGCTCGGCGCCGGACAGCAGGCGGAGCACGAAGGCGCGTGTCGCGTCACGTGGCTCATCCGGAACCGGTCCGCTGCCATGGCCTGGTCGGACATCGCCCGCCAGTCCTGTTAGCTTCGGGGGCCGGTGGCGGGGTCAGCCCCAGCGGCCTGCGGCGGCGGCTTCGGCGACGAATTCCTTGAACGGCCTGGGCTGTCGGCCGAGTGCCCGCTCCACTCCGTCGGAGACGCTCGCGCCCCGGCCGTCGCGGATGTCCACGAGCAGGCCGGTGAGCAGACGGGCGACGCCGACGGGCACGCCTTCGGTGGCCATGCGGTCCACGAAGGTGTCAGGAGGGATGTCGAGGTGACGGACCGTGCGGCCGGTGGCGGTGGCGATCAGGTCTGCGGCCTCGCCGAAGCCGATCGCCTGCGGGCCGGTCAGCTGGTAGGTCTGTCCGCTGTGGCGGTCCTCGGTCAGCGCCGCGGCGGCGACTTCGGCGATGTCCTCGGCGTCGACGAACGGTGTGCGCCCGTCACCGGTGGGCAGGGCGAGGGTTCCGGTCAGGATGCCGGGCAGCCAGAAGGACTCGCTGAAGTTCTGTGCGAACCAGTCGGGTTGCAGGATGGTCCAGTCGGCGCCGGAGTCGCGGACGGCCTGTTCGGCGGCCTTGAGCGGGTGGCTGTCGTCGGCCCTGCCGACGCCGTGGGCGGAGAGCAGCACCAGTCGCCGCACGCCTGCGGCGACCGCGTCGGCCACCAGGCGCGGGATGCGTGCCCGCTGGTCCAGGCCGGGCTGCAGGCTGGGCTCTACGAGGTAGACGGCGGCGGCGCCGTCGAGGGCGGGCGCCCAGGTCGCCGGGTCGTCCAAGTCGAAGTGGGTGTCGCCGCCGGTGCGGGACGCCGTGCGGACCGGTAGGCCCTTGGACGTCAGACGGCGGGCGATACGGCGGCCGGTCGTGCCGGTGCCGCCGAGAACGAGGATGGTCTTCATGCCTCCCAGACAACCCCGCCAGAGGCAGACGATCCATGGGAGATCGTCGCTGATCCCTTTGTGATCGTCTAATGTGACCGTCATGGACGTCCTGAGCGATCTACTGCACCGGGCCCGTGCCAGAGACGCGCAGATCCGGCAGCTGATCCAGCGGCCACCATGGTCGATGACCTTCGCCGACGCCCCGTCGCTCACGGTCGTGGCAACCCTCGGCGGCCACGCGGCGGTCCGACTGGACGACGACCCGCAAGCCCCGCCCGTTCGCCTGTCCGCCGGGGACATCGCCCTGATCACCGGCACCAGCCGGTACACGATCGCCGACGCCCCCGACACCCCGCCGCAGGTGGTGATCCGCGACGGAAGGAAACACGTCATCGACAGCGGGACCGGGGCACGGCAGAACCTGGCACCCCGCACGTACGGCGACGGACTGCCCGGATCCACCACCCTGCTCCGGGGCGCCTACGAACTCCGCAGTGACGTAGGCGAGCGCCTGCTGGACATGCTCCCGCCGCTGGCTGTCGTGCCCGCCCAGCCGCGTACCCGGGCGGCACTGGACCTGCTCGCCGCCGAGACAGCCCACGAGGAACCCGGCCAGGACGCCATCCTGAACCGGCTCCTGGACCTCGTACTGGTACTGGCGCTACGCGCCTGGTGCGCCGCGCCACAGGCCCGGCCCCTGTCCTGGTACAGCGCGCTGGCAACCCCGGCGGTCGGTGAGGCACTGCGTCTGCTGCACGAGGACCCGGCGCACCGCTGGACCGTCGCCGAACTGGCCACGCGGGTGGGCCAGTCCCGGGCCACCTTCGCCGCGCGCTTCACCAGCGTGGTCGGCGAACCACCGCTCACCTACCTCACCGGCTGGCGGATGACCCTGGCAGCGGATCTGCTGCGCGACACGCAGGAGACCGTCGCCGCAGTGGCGCGCGCGGTGGGGTACGAGGACGCGTTCGCATTCAGTGTGGCGTTCAAACGGGGACACGGGGTCAGCCCCTCACACTGGCGACGGCAGGCACGGCCGGGATGGCGGGTCAGTTCATGACGGATGACCCTACGGTCGGCACGACACCGGCCACGACCGCAGCCGGAAGCATCACTCCCGCGCCGTCTGCGCGTAGGCGCAGGGTGCTGTCGTATGGGCCGGGTGGGATGTGCAGGGTGGCGGTGTTGTAGTCGCCGAAGCGGAGCACGTTGTGTCTGCAGTGCGGGCTGAGCGCGGCGATGTCGTCGGGGTTGAGCTTCCAGCCCTGGGCGGTCATCTGCCGTAGTGCGTCGGTCATGTCGATGGTGGTGGTGGAGAAGATGATGCTGTTGGCCATCAGGTCGAGGAACTTGACGGCTTTTTCCTGGAGTTCGGGGTCGCGGGAGCGCAGGTAGCCGTCGCCGCCGAAGTGCAGCCATTTCGTGTATCCGTTGTATGCCTCGGCCTTGTTGGTTGCCCTGGTGATCTGCTCCCTGAGTTGTGGGTCCGAGAGGTAGCGGAGCAGGACGATCGTACGGACCGCGCGGCCGACCTCGCGGAAGACCTTGTAGATCTGGTTCTTGTGGGAGTGGTTGTTCAGGCGCCGCAGGAGGGTGGTGGAGGAGACGGTGCCCTCTCGCACCGACAGACCGACCTGCATGAGGTCTTTCCAGCCGTTCTCAATGAGCTGCCAGTCGATGCAGGTGCGCGGGTCGGTGGAGAACAGTGCGTCGATGTGCTGGTAGCGCGCCTGCGGGTCGGGGCGGTGGAAGGTGAGGTCCTGGAAGTTGCGTATCCGCGGCAGCAGGTCGATGCCGAGCAGGTGGGCGAGTCCGAAGACCGGGAAGGACTGTCCCTGGGTGTCGGCGTGCACGGTGTCCGGCTTGACCTCCGACTCGTTCGCAAGGAGCGAGTCGATGAGGTAGACGGCCTCCCACACCCCGCAGGGCACAAATCTTGAGAAGAGCGCGACGTAGGCGTCGGAGACGAGATAGTGGGCGATGCCGCCGTAGCCGCCGTAGCGGATCGAGGTCTCGGCGAGGAGGTTGTCGATGACGGTGTCCATCATGGTGCCGTCCACCGCCGCCACGGACCCGTCACCCCACGCGGCCGTCAGGTCCAGGCCGATGTGGGCGTTGACGACATCGGCCCCGCACCGGTTGAGAACCGGGATGGTGAAGTGGCGCTTCGCGATCGCGCCGAGCTCGTGCGCGGCCACGCTGCCCCGCATGTGGCGCACGGCCTGGGCGGGGCCGAGCTCGGAACCGTAGACGAGCGCGGTGGTCACGTAGCGCGGCAGGGGCTCCTTCAGCTTCGGCTCGCTGCCCGAGCGCGGGCCGGGCCGTTTCCACCAGTCCGTCCAGTGCGCCGCCCTCGCCAGATGCTCCAGCACACTGCGGGCGGGAAGCCGCTCGGAGAGAGCTTCTTCCAGCTTCTCTGCGGAGGCGGTGCGCTCGCCCGCTCTGCGTACGGCAAGAGAGGGGACGCCGGTGACCGGGTCGATGGTGAGGTCCTTGTTGTCCGGATACCCGGCGTCCACGTTTTCGGCGATCATGGTGAGCCGCTCGCGCAGCCGGGCGGTGAACTCGCTCGCGGTGGCTGGGATGCCGGCCTGCGCGCAGAAGCCCGCGAGCTTGGGCCCGCACTGCTCCCAGGGCAGGAGCATCCGTGTCCAGTCACCGTAGTCCTCGGCGCCGATCACGGCGACATCACCGCAGCGCAGTTCCTCCACGAGACAGGCGAACACCATTGCCTCGAAATGGCGGCGGACCAGCATCCCCGGCTGTTCACGGGAGTAGACGGTCTTCAGCCACATCTTCGGCGCGAACGACAGGTCCAGCCGTACCAACTCCCCGCTCTCGTCCGTGCGGGTGGGATGCGTGTCCGCCACGAGGGGCCGGGTGAGGTGCTGGTGAGCGAGGACGTGGTCCAGCGCGTCCAGCACGCTGCGGTCGGTCGAGGTGGCGGTGAACGACAGACGGCGGGCGATCTTGAACATGGTCGGCCGGTCCGGCTTGAAGAAGCGCTCTACCAGCGCCGTGTAGTTACTGCCCTGGTAGGCGTCCAGGGCCTCCAGCTCCGCCAGCTGGGCCTCGAACCCGCCCGCGGTCTCGACCGCAGCCCGGGCGTTCTTCAACGCCAGCAGGTCATCAAGCGACGCCTCTCCCTCCCACGCACCGGGAGCGGCCTCGCCGCTGCCGCGCAGGGCGGTCAGCACGTCCCGGAAGGTGGCCAGGAGCTGCTCGGTAGTCTCCTTCTGCCGCTTCTCGATCTCCAGCAGCTCTTCCTGGGCCCGCTTGAGGTGCCGGGACATGCGCTTGGAGAGCATCACGACGGTCTCGTCCCGCACCGCCGCCTGTACCTGCGCGAGCAGGCACACGGTCCTCGCGGTGCGGCGGGGCTCGGCGATGTCCTTCATCTCGCCCACCGACAGCACCCTCGCCTGCTCGGCAAACACGGCCACCTTCGCCGGCGGTGCCTTCCCCACCCAGAAGACGGCATCCCCCAGCCCGTCCACCTTCTCCATCCGCTCCGCATGGGCCCTGAACCGCGACCACGTCGCCCGCCGGGCGGGCTGCTTGACCCACGCGAACAGACTCTGGTATTTGCCCTCGGCGACTTCCAGCATGCCTGCGACCCGCTCCCGCGCCGCGTCACTCATGCGCGCGACGATCGCCTGGCACTGCGAGGCTTCCACCTCGGAACGGACACGAGAAGCCATCCGGTCCAGAGTGGAGAACGCCGGCAGCTCCAGCCGCTCCTTCTGCCGGACCAACTCCTCCAGCGCCACGTTCACCAGATCCGCGGTATGCGCCTTCACCAGCGCCGCCGCTCGCATCGCCGCCTCCGCGACCGCGCGGGCCTCTCCCGGCTTGTGCTTCAGCTCCAAGCGCTCACGTACGGCGGAACGGTAGCGCTCCTCGCTCCGCTCGGAGTCCGCCTCGGGCACCGTCCCCGCAGCAAGCCCCGCCTGATCGCACACGCGAGCCACGACCACCTCGGGTATCTCCCCGAGCTTGGGGACACGGCCCAGCCGTGCCGCGGACTTCAGCATCACCAACAGCGCCAAGACCCGGCCCGGGCGGTCATGCGTATGCTCACGTGCCCACACCACCTCCTCGGCCGACGGCGTGAAGAACTCCCGCAACTCCCGTTCCGAGATCAGCCTCTTGAACCTCGGATACGCCGTCCGCTCCAGCGACGCCACACCAACCGCCCCACGCCCGACCAACCGACAGCGGTCACCATAAACAGCGACGATCCCGGTAGCTCGGCCAGGGCCAGATCACGGAGCGCACGCACACTCACCGTATTTGAGAGTCACGCTCTGCTACGAAGTGGCGGCTATTACGCGTATCTCCTCCGCCCACCTGGAACGCACCGATGATCGCAACCGGCTTCCGCTCGAGTACGGGCCTGCCGTCGTCGGTGGGCCGGGACACGTGCTCCGCCGTCGTGCAGTTCCTCGGCGAGTGAGTTCAGGCGCTCGGTTCGGCGGGCGCCCGCACGGAAGGTGGCACTCACGGCCGTCATCGCTCCCGAGTGCGTCGTAATGCCGCCATGTGCGTCGCACGGACCGGGTCGCGCCGCTACGGGAGACCACGGTGATGTCAGTGGGCGGCCGTACGATCTGTCGGTCCGAGGGCAGCCTTCCCGACTCACCGCCGACGGTTCGCGTCCGTGCTTCAGCACCTCGAGTGACACACCCCGAACACCAGAAGAGACACGCCATGCCTTTTGCCGACGAACTCATCAACAGCCACACCGCCGAGTCCCTGACCAGGGCCGTCCACACTGTGCTCCCGGGTGCGGAACTCGCTTCCTTGCGGGCGGCCGCGGAGCAGCTCGATTCACTCTCGCTGCGTGAGCGGGCCGATCTGCTGCGGGATGCCCTGCTCGCGGACGTACCAGGGGACTACGCCGAGCTGGCCCGCGTCGTGCGGGCCGCACAGAGTGGCGCCCCGCCGTTCGGCGGGTGGCTCATCTGGCCGGTCACGAGCGCCGTCGCCACGAAGGCCGTCGCCGAGCGGACCGACGACGCCTTCGACGACGCGATGGCGCTCCTGGCCGATCTGACCGGACGGCTGACGTCGGAGTTCGCCCTTCGTGTCCTGCTGCGTCACGACGTCGACCGAGCGCTGCGGATCGTCACCGGGTGGACGGCGTCCCCCGACAGCGACGTACGCCGCCTCGCCTCGGAGGGCACGCGGCCCTACCTCCCGTGGTCGATTCGGGTGCCGGCGCTCATCTCCCGCCCCGGTGCGACCGTGCCCGTCCTCGACGTCCTCTACAGCGACGAGAGCGAGTACGTCCGGCGGTCGGTCGCCAACCACCTGAACGACCTCAGCCGTGACCATGCCGATCTCGTCGTGACGACCGCCCGGGGCTGGCTCGCCGCCCCGACCCCGACGACCGGACGGCTCGTGCGGCACGGACTGCGTAGGCTCGTCAAACGCGGTCACCCCGGTGCCCTCGAACTGCTCGGCTTTGCTCCGGCGTCGCTCGAGATCGGCGGACCGGTGCTCGACCGGATCACGGTGCCGTTCGGCGGGAGCGTGCGCTTCACCGCGACGATCCGCAACGTCGGTGACCAGGAGGCCCGGTTGTCGATCGACTACGTGGTCCACCACAACAAGGCCAACGGTTCGCAGAGCGCCAAGACGTTCAAACTCACGACGCGTACCCTGGCGCCGGGCGAGACCGTCGAGGTGGGCCGTGAGCACTCCTTCCGCCCGATCACGACCCGCCGTTACCACCCTGGCCCGCATGCCGTGTCGCTGCAGGTCAACGGCGTGGCGTCGGACCGTGCGGAGTTCGAGCTGGGGGCCCCTTGATCCAGCGGCCCGACCAGGTGGCCCGCGCCCATCACGGGGCCTGCCCGATCACCGGGCGGACAGCCGTCGAGGCAGCCGTGCGAACCCATGGAGGCGCGAGGTCGTGTGAAGTGGCTATCCCTGGTCAATGGCCTGCTCCGCCCAGACGATCTTGCCAGGTGCCGTGTATCTCGTGCCGTGGGCCCGGGCGAGGTGCGCCACGATGATCAGGCCACGGCCGCCTTGGTCGCTCGGCGCCGGTGTGTGGGTGCGCGGTGCAGCACTGCTGTTGTCCGAGACCTCGCAGATCAAGGTGTCGTCGCGGATGAGACGCAGACGGATCGAACCGCTGGAGTAACGGATCGCGTTGGTGACCAGTTCGCTCACCACCAGGGTGGTGCTGAACGACAGATCGGGGAGTCCCCAGGCGGTCAGTTGCGTGGCTGTCCGGTCGCGTGCGTCGGCCACAGCAGTGGGGTCATTGGGCAGGTCCCACGTGGCGATGTCCGTGGGGGCGACAGTCCGTGTGCGGGCGGTGAGCAGGACGTGTGAGTTTCTTCCCGTTATCGGAAGACGGACGTCCGTGCCCTTGCTGCCGCCGTCCGCTCCTGCTCGGTCCTGCGGTGCACAGCGGCGCCGCTCCGGGGTGCTTGCACAGCTCAGCACGAGGAGGCTGCCTGGGGGAACGTCGAACACGGCGACGTCGCACGAGTCGCCCTCAGCGGGGTCCGAAGCCGAAGGTCCCATGGATGTGACGTCACCGTCAGGGGCGACGACGGTCAGGACGGCCGCGCCGGTCCGGGCTGCCGCGCAGTGGCCGGTCACCGGATCGTAGACCGCGTACAGGCAGCGGTTGTCCGCCTGGCCCGGATCGGCGGCGTACTCCTCCGCCGGGGAACGGAGGGGCTCGGGAGCGGAGGACCGGAGACTGTGGGTGAGGGTCTCGACGGGATCGACGTCCAGCGCGGCCAGCGTTGCGACGCGCGCCTTCTGCCGGCTCATGGCGGCTGCCGCGGCGATTCCGCGGCCACCGGAAAACCCCACCGCCAGCCCCACCCGGGTGCCCGGGAGCGGAATGACGTCGAACCACCCGCCGGGGGCGCCGCTCGCCGGCACATGGCCGTGGACATCCTCGATCGCGGTCAGGCGGGGTGGCCGGGCCAGCAGGGCGTGCTGCAGGATGCGTCCCATCGCTTGTTCACGCAGGTCTCGACGGAAATCGTCGAGCATCCGGGCGAACCGAGCTGCGAGCCGTGCCGCTGTTCGCAGGTCCGCCTGCCCGAACGGAGACGAGCCGTTGCACCGGTAGAAGGCCACGAGCCCGAGAACGACGCGGTGGGCGACGAGCGGAACCACCATGAGGGAGTGCACCCGGTCCTCGTGCATGAGCGGTGCCCGGACCGGGTCGCGGGCGAGCCACCGAGTCTGTGGGGGAAGACAGGCGATGACCCGTGGTCGCCGATCCGCGAGAGTGCGCCGGTAGGGCGTTCCGCAAGGGATGCGGCTGACCTCACCGATGCGGTAGGCGCACCGCGAACCATGACCGCACACGGCGCGGAAGGCTGCTCGCCGGAAGCGGTCGCCGGCGCCGGCTTCCGACAGCGCAGTGTGCTCGTCGAAGAGGGCATCCGAGACCTCGACGGCGGCGATGTCGGCCACGGCCGGAACCGCGGAGTCGACCAGCTGCCGGGCGAAGTAGAAGGCATCCCTGGTGGGTGCGACATGCCGTCGGGCGGACGCGTGAGGTGAGTACGTCATCATGATTGCCTCGAGCGTCGTTCGGGAGCGTTGTTACATTCGAGCATCCATCGCTTCGCCGATGAGCGCATCGGTGTCGGGCCGCATGCGCTGTCCGTGATGTGGCGCACCTCTCCTACGGCGCGCCCGCAGGGAAATGCACGGTCGCCGCACACCTGGCTGCGGGTTTGCCGTAATGACGACGACGGCTGCCGCAGAGCAGTGCCGGATCTACTGTGGCAGCTATGGACGTGCAGAGTCCCGCCGTCGACCGGCCAAGCTCCTCGAGGACCACCGTTGTGCTCGCGGACGATCACCTGGTTGTCCGGGCCGGCATGCGGCTGCTGCTGGCTCAGGATCCGGCGTTGGAGATCGTCGCCGAGAGTTCGACGGTCTCCGAGACCATCGACATGGTCCGCGAGCACCGTCCCGGGATTCTGGTCCTGGACCTGACACTGGCCGGTCGCTCGAGCCTGCCGATGATTCCGGAGTTGCTCACTGCGTCCCCCGGCACGCGGATCCTGGTCCTGACCATGCAGGAGGACCCGGCGTTCGCCAGGGCGGCGCTGCGCAGTGGCGCGTCGGGATATCTGCTCAAGGAGGCGGCTGCCGAGGAGCTGCTGGCCGCCGCCCGGCAGGTCGCCGGCGGGGCCACATACGTCCAGCCTGCTCTTGGGGCCCGGCTGGCCGTCGAGGGGGTGGGTCCGCATCATGCCGCCGAACCCGAACCGCTGACCGAACGCGAGACGGAAGTCCTGTCCCTGTTGGCGCTGGGGCACACCAACCAGGAGATCGCTCAACGTCTCTACGTGTCCGTCCGGACCGTGGAGAGTTTCCGCGCCCGTATACGGGACAAGCTCGGTAAGGAAACCCGGGCCGAATTGATCGCTGCGGCCCGCGAGCGTGGGCTGGTGGCATGACCGGTCCGCAGCCGACCCGCCCGGGCCTCGCCTTCGAGGCAGCGGGAACATGTCTGCTCGTGTCCGCGATCGCTCTGGAAATCACCGACGGGCCACTGCTTCCGGAACTTGTCCTGTCTCTGGCAGGCGTGGCCTCCTATGCTGTGGCGGCGCCGCTGAACAGCTCAGGAGGCCGCATTCTCCTGGCGGTGGCGGCGGCCCTCGCGCTCCTGGTCGCTGTGGCCTGCCTGGTCCGCATCACCCAGCAACCTCTGCTCAACGGACTGCATGTGCTCCCGTTGCTGTTGGTCGTGTACGCCGCCTCGATGAGGCGAAGCACGAAGCAGCGCCAGCGACTGCTGCACCGCGAACGGGTCCGAGCGCGCCACGACGGTGAAGAGCGGGAGCGCCGGCGCTGGGCCCGCGAGCTGCATGACGACACCCTTCAGGAGCTGGGCGCAGTCCAAGTGGTGCTGTCCGCCGCCGCCGCCGACGGCCGCTCGGAGCCCATGCGCAGCGCCATCGAGCAGGCCCGCGGCTTGGTGGGCAATCAGATAACCTCGCTCCGGCACCTGATCGTGGATCTGCGGCCTGCCGTACTGGACGAGTTGGGGCTGGGGCCGGCCCTGCAGGCACTGTGCCGGCGGACCGCGGAGACCTTCGGTGTCCGTGTCGATCTTCAGATGCCATGGGCGGATGGAAACGTCGGTGACCTCCTGTCCCCGGAGGTACAGGCACATGCCTACCGGATCGTGCAGGAGGCCTTGACCAACGCGGTGAAGCACGGCGACCCCTCGCGGATCACCGTCGGCATGAAGAGCGACAGCTCCTCGGTGACGCTGACCGTGGCCGACAACGGGCGCGGCATGCCACAGTCCCCGAACTCCGGGCGCCGCCCCGCTCTACGTTCAGCGACTCCGCCGTCCTTGGCGTTGCAGGGCGTAGGTCTCTCCGCGATGCACGAGCGCGCGGAACTCATCGACGCTCAGCTCAAGGTCCGTAGCGTCCCCGGAGCGGGCACCACGGTCACCCTGCAGGTCCCGGTGATCGGAAAAGGGAATCGTCGAACCGAGCCATGAGGTCATTCCACAGGTCGTGGCTCAGAAGGGCTGCGGGTCACTTGCTGCGGGACGCTCCAAGCGGCAGAGCCTGAGTGCGAGCCGGACCCGTGGACGCTGCCCCGCGGTCCGAAACCCTGTGTGCGCGGCGCGATGACCACGCATCGGGGCCGAATCGGGCCACCCGTCGGCGCCTCGGCTCCAGCTCCCCTGGAGCTGCTGAATTGCGAAATTGCGCAATCACTTAGATGCTGTTGTGGCTGCGCCCGCAGGTAGCCGCGGGCGCAGCCACCGGTTCGCCCCTGGCGGGGCGGGGTGTCGAAGGGGAGCCGAGCGTTGACCACTGTCGGGCCGGGCGGCACGGCGGTCGTCCGCGCCGATGCGGACGGGCGGCGCAAGAGCGTATGGATCACCCTGCCCCTGTGACCGAGCGCCGGGTGGGGTCCGCTGTATGGTCCCGGAGTGCGGATTCGGTTCGGGACGTGGCGGCGCGCGAGGATGGAGTGCATGTTCTGGACGAGCAGGTGGATGCGGTGCGCCGAGGACGGGCAGAGGGGTTCGCGGAGCGGCCGCGGGAGGGGGACGGACCGGTGAGCAAGCCGCTGTATCAACTGAAGGCCGAGTTCTTCAAGACCCTCGGCCACCCCGCCCGCATCCGCGTTTTCGAGCTGCTCAGCGAGCGCGAGCACGCGGTCGCCGAGATGCTGCCCGAAGTGGGCATCGAGCCCGCCCACCTCTCCCAGCAACTGGCGGTGCTGCGGCGGGCCAACCTGGTGGTGACCCGCAAGGAGGGCTCCACCGTGTACTACTCGCTGACCAGCCCACACGTCGCGGAGCTCCTGAGGGTGGCGCGGACCATCCTGTCCGGTGTCCTGGCCGGTCAAGCGGAGTTGCTCGCCGACCTCCGGGCCGCGCAGGCCGAGACGAAGCCGCCCGCGTAGTGCACGGCGTGAACTGGCTCCCCTCTCCACTGCCGCGTGGAGCGATCTGGAGGAAGAGGCCCGACGCACCTTCAAACGGCACGCTGCGGCACGGCGCATTGTCGACGTCCCCGAGCTGCGCGGAGTCGAGCTGGGGGGTGTGGCCACCGGGCACCTCGACAGCGTGGACGCCCCTGCCGATGGCGTGATCGCCCACATGCGCCGCTTCCAGCCCTTGGTCGAGCTGCGTGTCCCGTTCACCGTCGACCGCCGCCAGGCCGACGACGTCGCCCGGGGGGCCAAGGGCGCCGACCGGCAGCCGGCCAAGGACGCCGCCCGGCGGCTCGCCTTCGCCGAGGACCGAGCTGTCTTCGAGGGGATGCGGCCGCCGGCATTGTCGGCCTGCGGGAGAGCTCCGCCAACTCACCGGTGACGCTGCCCGCCGACGCCCGCGACTACCCGGACGCGATCAGCCAGGCGGTCTCCGCCCTGAGACTGGCAGGCGTTGACGGCGCGTACTCCCTTGCCCGGAGCACAGAGGCGTACACGGCGGTCAGCGAGACCTCCGACCACGGCTACCCGATCATCAAGCACATCGCCAGGCTGCTGGACGGGGACATCGTCTCGTCGCCCGCCATCGATGGAGCCTTCCTGCTCTCCACCCGCGGCGGCGACTTCGAGATGCACCTCGGCCAGGATGTGTCGATCGGCTACCTCTCCCACGACGCGACCAGCGTCACCCTGTACTTGGAGGAGACCCTCACCTTTCTGGTCCGCACCAGCGAGGCGGTAGCCGCCCTCGTGCCGCTGCCGACTGGCGCCTGACTGGGGGAGGCGCCAGTCGGTCGAAGCAGGTCCGCGTCGGCGGGGGTCGCCGTGGGCCGCTCCGGGAAGCCGTGGAGGAAGTACTTCCATGGAATTCCTGTGCGGTTGACGTGCAGGAATTCATGGAGGACTTCCCGCAGTCCAACGGTGGCCGGTGGGCCCGCCGTCAAGTCGGGCTTTCCGCTGAGCAGTTGAGGTCGGCTCGATGAGGGCCCGCCGGGCGTCCTGTTGCGTTCAGGGAAGTGGTGTACGGGCTCGACCTGATCCGGGGGTTTGCTCCGGCTTCTGGTTGATGCCCGCATAGAAGAACGGCCACCGGTTGATCTTTCGAGATGTCGAAGTCACGAAGGAGATCAGCACGATGACCGCACCTGACAGTCTGCCTCTGCATGCTCTCGCCGAAGAGAATCTCTCCGCGGCGAGTCCCGATCTGCTGTGCGCGATGGTCAAAACGTTCGCCGACGCGCTCACGTCCAGCGCCAGTGGACCGGCACCGCCGGACGCATCGAGAATCCGACGATCACGCAGCTCGGTGCCGAATGCCGTAGTCCTGCGTGGTATCAGTAAGTTCCACGGCAGCATCAACGTCCGCGCGCTGCAACCTGGCGTCGGATCTATGCAAACGCCGCCGTCTGCGCAGCGAAAGCCTCGAGGCGCGCATAGCATGAGAGGAGCGCCACGCGATGGCCCCTTCTCCCACCCCACGACCTGAGCGGCTTTACCCGAACGCTCCTACCCCCACGAGTTGGGTTCACCTGGACGCGGTGAACGCAACTCTGCTGACTTACCTACCTCACGCTAGCCATTTCGCGTCCGCGCGCTCACTGGACGGATCGACGGCAAAATGGATACGCAGCGCACGTCACGGCCCATCGGCGAAAGCTCTGTCCCGGCGGTTCAGCAGGAAGTACGAGACAGTGTCGCCCGATCGAGGGGGACCACTGTCTGCTCGGGCAGCCCGACGACGGCCGGAAAGGAGGAGGCAGAATGAGCGGTCCGATCGCGGTATTATTTGACATCGACGAAACTCTCATCCACACTGGCGGGTCGGGGGCACGAAGTTGGACCTGGGCGTTTGACCATCTGCACGGCGTGGCAGCCGATATCGGAGAGCACTCTTCCGCCGGAGAGACCGATCCACAGGTCGGTCGGGAAACGTTCCGTGCAGTGATCGGTCGCGAGCCGAGCTGTGACGAACTGGGCCGTTTGTACACCGCTTACTTATGCCACTTGGCAGAGGACATCTGGACTTCCAAGGAATATCGGGTGTTGGACGGTGTCGAGGAGACGCTGCAGCAGCTGGCTGAGGCTGGGGTCACTCTAGGGTTGTTGTCCGGCGCGATGGAAGGCGCTGCGAGGATTAAAATGGAACCTGCGAAGCTCGGCAGGTACTTTGTGTTCGGCGCCTACGGCTCGGACTCGCCAGACAGGGGGGAGATTGCCCAGCTGGCGGTAGCCAAGGCGGCCCGGCTGCACGGCCGAGGACTGACTCGCAGCGAGGTATACGTCGTGGGCGACACCCCCCGCGACATCGAAGCAGCGCTCAGGGCAAACGCGACCCCCATTGGGGTGGCTACAGGTCATTACACAGTCCCAGAGCTGCGTGCCACGAAGGCCGACCACGTGCTGACATCCTTGACCGAACCTTTCCCGGGCCTGTGATCTGCTTCCGTATCTCATCGCTAGAGGCTGTCCTACCTTTCAGGGTGTGAGCCTGCATGCAAGAGAACCGATTCCGTGTTCGGCTGCGGTCGGGAGGAAAGCTGCTTGTCTTGACAACGGCCCTGCTCGCGGGTGTGGGCGCTGTCGGCCAATCCGTAGGATGGGTGCTGCTCACCACGACACTCGGCCCAACGGCCTACCTGCTGCTGGCCCATCCACAGACAGCAGCCGCACGGCTCCGTTGTTGTCTTCTGGGTCACGCGTGCGCGACCGTCAGCGGTTTAGGGTGCCTGGCGGCCTTCGGCCTGTGGCACTACCCATCAGTCATCGAAGGGCAGCACGTTACCTGGCGCCAGATCGCCGCGCAGGCCCTGGCGGTGGGGTTAACACTCCTGTTGCTTGTTCTTCTGGACGCCCATCATCCGCCGGCCGCATCCACCGCGCTGCTCATTGCTTCCGGACTGGCTCGCCCCGGGCCGCCTCTCTACGGCATGTTGACCGGCCTAGCGCTCCTTTTCGCCGCTGTCGCTCTCCTCCCCCGAATTTGAAACTGCGCCAATTTCTTCTCGTCGGTCAACGCCATTCGGGTGCTTCACTACACACTTAGCTCACACGCTCAGGGCATGACGATGACGCCGCAAGAGTTCGAGGATCAGAAAGAGACCCTGGAGCTGATCAACAGCGAACTCGCGGAGCGTCTGGCACGGCAGTCTTGAGGCGGTCGGCGCTCTGCGCTCGCATTCCTCAGGTGTGGCACGTTGAGTCACCGATGCCTGAGGGAAGCAGCGATGTGGGAGAGAGAAACCCGCTGCGTGCACGCGCGCGGCAGGCCTCTCATCGAAGCCGGCAGAGCGCTACGAGGCCCGTCACCTAGGTTGGGCCGTCGTCCGGCAGGTACCAGTGGTGGGGGGCTATGAGTTCGTTGATGGCGGGCTCGGGGCCCCAGGAGCCGGGGGCGTAGGGTTGCGGCGGTGGGGGATCCTCCAGGAAGGGGGTAGATGCCTCCCAGATGTGTTCGATGCCGTCCGAGCGGGTGAACAGCGACTGGTCGGCGAGCATGGCGTCTAGGATGAGTCGTTCATAGCCCTGAAGTCCGTGGGCCTGGCAGAAGGAATCGGCGTAGCGGAAAATCATCCGTGCGAGTCCGAGGTCCATCGTGGGGCCGGGTTTTTTTGCGAGGAAGTTGGCGGCGATCCATCCGGGGTCTCCGAAGTCGATCACGATCTTGTTGCCCCGCTCGTTCTCCTGCTCGGAAAGGTGGGGCTGGAACATCCTCAGGGGCGGCTCTTGCAGACCGAGCGTGATCACCTCACGGTGCTGTGCGAGGTTCTTGCCGGAGCGTAGATAGAACGGCACCCCGGCCCACCGCCAGTTGTCCACCTCCAGGCGCAGCGCGGCGAAGGTTTCGGTCCCCGAGTCCGGTGCGACACCGGGCTCGTCGCGGTAGCCCTCGTACTGGCCGCATACGACGTGCCCGGGTTCGATGGGGCGCAGCGCCTCGAAGACCTTGACCTTTTCGTCCCGCAGTGGTTTGGCGTCGAGCGTAACGGGTGGTTCCATGGCCACGATCCCGAGCACCTGGATCAGGTGCGTGACGATCATGTCCCGGAAGGCGCCGGTGCCTTCGTAGAAGCGGGCGCGGCCCTCCAGCCCGATCGTTTCAGGGACGTCGATCTGCACGTGGGTGATGTGGTCGCGGTTCCAGATCGGCTCGAACAGGCCGTTGGCGAAGCGGAGGGCGAGGATATTGTCCACCGACTCCTTGCCGAGAAAGTGGTCGATGCGGAAGACCTGGGATTCGTCGAAGACGGCGTGGATGGTCTCGTTGAGCGCTCGTGCCGAGGCGAGATCGGTGCCGAAGGGCTTCTCGACGATCACCTTGGAATCCTGCGCGAGGCCGGTGTGGCCGAGCATGGTGATGACGGACGGGAAGGCGGGGGGCGGAACGGCCAGATGGAAAAGCCTGCGTGCCCGGCCGCCCAGGGAATCCTCGGCGGTTCGCACTGTCTCGAGCAGCGGTTCGGGGGCCTCCGCGTCGGCGGCACCGAAGGACAAGGCTTCCTCGAAGGTCTGCCACGCCGGCCCAGAGGGCTCCGACAGCCCGAAGGTGGCGACGGAGTCGCGCGCGTGTTTGCGGAAGTCGTCGTCGCTCACTGCGGACTGGGCTGGTGCCGAGCCTACGATGCGGTAGCGGTCGGGGAGGAGGCCGGCTTGGGCGAGGTGAAAGAGCCCTGGAATCAGTTTGCGTTTGGCGAGGTCGCCGGTGGCCCCGAAGAGTACGATCACGTGATCGTCTGGACGAGTCACGGCTGGCTCCTCTTCTCGGCGTGGCCGCCGAATTCACTGCGCATGGCGGACAGGAGCCTGTCGGCGAACTCGCCCAGGCCCCGGGATTCGAATCGCTCGGTGAGCGCGGTGGTGATCACGGCCGCGGGCACGCCTTCATCGACCGCCGCAAGCACCGTCCATCGGCCTTCGCCGGAGTCTGAGACACGACCGGTGAACTCCTCCAGCCGCGGCGATCGGGCGAGGGCATCGGCGGTCAGGTCGACCAGCCAGGACCCCACGACCGAGCCGCGGCGCCATACCTCGGCAACTTCGCCGACGTCGATCTGGTACTGGTAGGCTTCCGGTTCGCGCAACGGAGCGGTCTCGGCGTCGACGGCGCGGTCTCGGAGCCCCGCGTCCGCATGCTCGATGATGCTGAGTCCCTCGGCGATCGCGGCCATCATCCCGTACTCGATCCCGTTGTGGACCATCTTCACGAAGTGCCCGGCGCCGCTCGGTCCGCAGTGCAGATAGCCGTCCGATGCCGACCCGTCGGCCCGCCTGTTCGGTGTCGGCTCGGCGGAGCCGGCACCGGGCGCGATACTGCGGAAAATGGGGTCGAGCCGGGCGACGGGCTCGGGCTCGCCGCCGATCATGAGGCAGTAGCCGCGTTCCAGACCCCAGACACCGCCCGAAGTCCCGCAGTCCAGGTAATGCATTCGGCGAGGAGCAAGCTGCTTGGAGCGGGTGATGTCGTCCCGGTAGTAGGAGTTGCCGCCGTCGATGACCGCATCGTCCGGATCGAGCAGTTCGACCAGCTGGTCGAGGGTGGACTGTACGACGGCGGCAGGCAGCATGAGCCAGGCGGCGCGGGGCCGCTCCAGCCTGGCCACGAAGTCCTCAAGCGAACTGGCACCGACTGCGCCCTCGCCTTCGAGTTCCTTCACCGCGCTCTCGTTGAGGTCGTACACCACACAACGATGGCCGTCCCGCATGAGTCTGCGGACGATGTTCGCGCCCATCCGTCCGAGCCCGATCATGCCGAGCTGCATAGGGGTGTCAGTTGCCATTGCTGCTCTCCTCTAGCACGTGTTGTCAATTGATCCGGCTTGATCGCTCACGAAGGGTGGCGTGCCTCCCATGGACCGAGAGGAAGGGAGTTCGCCCCCTCGCATCAGATCGGGCTGGGTCAGACAAGGGCCTCTCGTTGCGCGGAGATACACGCCAAGAGGTCGTTCCAGGAGGCCACGAATGACGCCGCTCCGTCGTTCTGGAGCTTCGCGGCAAGGGTGTTGACATCCACGCCTGGCGTCGGCGAACCACCACGTCGCAGCCGTTGCCATCAGCCGGTAGGGGCTCGCCCACCTCGCCGTGATCGTAGAAGGCCTCGAGCGTCTCGTCGGGCATCGTATTGGTGCAGTAGCGACGACAGCACGGCAGAGGCGTGTACGGAACGCTGCCGGTTCGGCCGGATCGGAACCGCCACCACAGCGTGGAGGCGACGGGTGCCATGCCCATCAGAGTTCCGGATGCCCGGATTCGGCCTTCTGGACCGTATCCACGCACAATCCACGAATCGGCTTCACCGACAGCATGTCCAGGTCGGTCATCGCTGAGCAGCCCTCCACACTCCGCGAGGAGTGTCTACGCTTTCGCACTGCGTCGACGAGCCTTACCGAAAAGCCGGAGTAACGCCACGGCCGTGCGATGAGGCAGGCCACCAGTTCGGGAAGGACCGCCTGTGCAGGCAAGATGCTTGAATGCTGGCCGAGTGCGGGTCGTCCCGCTCACCCACTCCTGTCAGCCTAGAAGCGCCCGTGCCCACCCTCAACTTTTCATCCGGCCCCAGCTTCTGCTTCTATCCGTTCACGTCGGGCAGGTGCGGGGCGCCTGGGGCTGCGTCCGGGTGGTTGGGAGGGCTCCGGCAGGACGGTCGGCGGTTTGACGGGCCGTGTCTGCTGGGTGCCGCGGGATACAGTCAACGGCTCTCCGCAGTGTCTGATCTGGAGCGGTTCTCCCTGCATCAGGGTGTACGTGGCCCGGGAACCGGTGATCTCGACTCTCAGACACCGCTGCCGCACGTGGACGGAGAAGGCCAGCCGGCTGAGCTTCTCGGGCAGCCTGGGAGCGAAATGCAGTGTTTCCTCGCGGTAGCGCATGCCCCCGAAGCCCACTACCAGCGCGATCCAGGAGCCCGCCAGCGAGGCGATGTGCAGGCCGGCGCGGAATCCCACTCTTGGAGGCGGGTGAAGCCGCAGGCTGCTCGTGGATCCCCAGCGCGCTGTTGTAGGGCACCGTGATCGCCTCGGCGGCATCCCGCCACGCCGCCGTCTCCTCTTCGTCGACCCCGAGGGCGGCCGCCTGCTCCCTGTGGCGTTCGGCGGCGTCGGCGGCGGCCCGAAGGTTCTCCTGGGCCATCAGATTGGTGTAGACGTTGTCGTGGACGACCGCGCTGTACTCGTCGGGCCCGGTGACACCGTCGATGTGGAAACGGCCATCGGAGTCGTGGTGCCCGAGGGAGTGCCACAGCCGGGCTGTCTCCACCAGCAGCTCCACGCCGGTCTTGCGCTCGAACTCCACGCCATCGGTGAGGGAGAGGTAGCGAATCACGGCATGGGCGACGTCGGCGTTGACGTGGAAGGCGGCGGTGCCGGCCGGCCAGCAGCCGGAGCACTCCGACCCATCGATGGTCCGCCATGGGAAAGCCGCACCCCTCAGGCCCAGTTGGCGGGCGCGGACCCGCGCCGCGGGCAGGGTGTTCTGCCGCCAGCGCAGGGCTTCGGCCACACATCGCGGGTGGGTGAAGGTGAGCAGCGGCAGGACAAAGATCTCGGTGTCCCAGAAGGCGTGCCCGTCGTATCCGGAGCCGGTCAAGCCCTTGGCCAGGATGGCCCGGCCTTCGGACCTGGCGGCGGCCTGCAGCACATGGAAGAGGGCGAAGCGGACGGCCTGCTGGATCTCCGCGTCACCGTCGACCTCGACGTCCGCATGTCCCCACTGGTCGACCAGCCCTAGCCAGCCGGTGCTGCGAGCGCCGGAGAGTGCGGCCTCCACCTGGTCCCGCAGGGCCGGTAGCGAGCGTGCCCCGGACCAGCCGTAGGAGATGAACTTCTCCAGGCGCAGCGTCTCGCCCGGCTTGAGGTCGGTGATGACGGTGAGCCGGGCCACGTCGTCCCCACTCTCAGCGGAGGTCTGGGTGGACGCCGGGCCGTGCACGATGTGGTCGGCGGCGGCGGCGACCCGCAGGCCGCTGGCGGTGGTGCAGTGCACCAGGCGTAGCCGCGTGTCAGGGGTGCTGTGCTCTTCGGCGTGGAGTGGGGACTCCAGGGCGGCGGAAACGCGCGGATCGTCGCTCGGGGTGGGCATTGGTTCGTTGGCGACGAGTTCGGACTGAAGGACGAGTTGCACCTCATCGTCGAGCGGTTCCACCTGGTAGGCGATCGCGGCGACGGCCCGCCGGGTGAAGGAGACCAGGCGGGTGGAGCGCACGCGCACGGCCTTGCCGACAGGCGAGGACTATTCGCACACGCGGTGCAGCAGCCCGCCGCGCAGATCCAACACCCGCTCGTGTGACCGCAGCGCTCCGTAACGCAGGTCGAACGGCTCGTCGTCAACCAGCAGACGGATCAGCTTGCCGTTGGTGACGTTGATGACCGTCTGGCCGGACTCGGGATAGCCGTATCCCGCCTCCGCGTACGGCAGTGGATGCAGCTCGTGGACGCCGTTGAGATAGCTGCCGGGCAGGCCGTGCGGTTCACCCTCCTCGAGATTGCCTCGCTAACCGATGTGTCCGTTGGACAAGGCGAAGACGGATTGGCTCTGTGCCAGAACGTCCCGGTGGAGCCCGGTCTCGCGCACCTGCCAGGGCTCGACCACGTAGGCGGAATCAGTAATCACGTTCTGTCCTCCAGCAGCTCGGCGAGGTCGCCCACGACGACGTCTGCGCTGTGCTGGTACAGCGCATCAGCCTGACCGACCCGGTCGATTCCGACGAAATATCCGAAGCGGCCGGACCGTCCGGCGTCCATGCCGGCAAGCGCGTCCTCGAAGACCGCGGCTGCGCCGGGCTCAACGCCCAGGTCATGCGCAGATTCGAGGCAGGTGTCTGGGTGCGGTTTGCTGGGCAACTTGCGCTCGGCGGCGACAACACCATCGATCCGTACGTCGAACAGCCCCTTGATCCCGGCCGACACCAGGACGTCATGGACATTGGCGCTGGAGGAGACCACGGCAGTGGACAGCCCGGCCGTCCGCGCGGCCTCGACGTAACGAACGGAGCCCGCGTACGCCTCGACGCCCTGGGCGTGGATCTGCTCCAGCAACGAGGCCCTGGACAACGGCGTGGTCAAGATGAACATCGACACCGAAACCCGGTACGCCTTTACCCGCCTAGTCGTCGACCACATGTTTCGCAACTACGACGAGGTGCTCAAGGTGGACGGCGAGGTCGGCAACAAGAAGGCGTACGACCCGCGCACCTGGGGCAAGGCCGCCGAGGCGGGCATGGCCGCCCGGGTCGGCGTGGCCTGCGAAAACCTTCGCTCCGCGGGCAAGAGATTGAAGTAGTCGCGCCGGGGGGGTGACTGAGTACCGGGGCCTCACGAAATAGAACGTCTTTTCAGTGAATGTGAAAAGGCTCCGGAGGTCGGCGTGCCAGTGTGTGGGATCCGGCGTACGCTCGCTAGATGTAGGTGAGTCCTGCAGTGCAGCGTGTGAAGGGACACCCGTATGGGAATGCGTTCCACGGTCAGTAAGGGCCTTCAGAATACAGGATTCTCAACGATCCGTTATGGACTGGCGCTCAATCTCCTGACGATTGGGCGGCTCAAGTTCGAAAGTTATGAGGTTGAGAACATTCGGCCGTTGGTCACCGCGAGCCCTATATTCTCACGGCTTGTCACAAAACTCGGCGAGCAAAAACTGGCCAGGCTCTTCGGAATAACAGAGATGGTTATAGGATCACTGATTGCGGCGAGACCGTTCGCGCCGAGAGCCTCGGCGCTAGGCAGCCTGGGGGCCGCCGGGATATTCGCCACGACTCTCAGTTTTCTGGCCACAACGCCTGAGGCATGGCAGGAGAGGCGCGGCGAACCGAAGCTCTCCCTCGCCGGCCAGTTCCTGGTGAAGGACATCGTGCTGCTGGGAGCCTCCTTGCTCACGGCTGCCGAGTCTCTGCAAGCCGGACAGCGAAACCATGATGGTGGCGAATTCCAGGAGCCGTTTCACGCCAAAGGGCGACCTGGCGGAAGCGACGAGCTTCGGGGTTGATGCCCCACTGCGCTTCGTGCGTCTGTCCGGGCCCCAGGGTGATCAGTCCCTCACCGGAATTGAACGCGTTCGGCGCGCAGGTCATCGGCTCGACACCCAGACCGGTACGGCGTCGGTCGGCGTAAGGAAGCGTGTCACCGGTGAAGATCTCCAGGTAGGGGCAGGTCTCATCGGCCCACAAGGCGACGGCCGGGCCGCCCTCGGGAGCGAGCCGAACGCGCGCCCGAGCTGGCCCAGCATCCCCAACTGTGCATCGACACCGCGCTGCAGGTCTATTTCGCCGACCCACACAGCCCCTGGCGACGGGGCACAGACGAAAACACCAGCGGACTCCTGCGCCAGTACTTCCCGACTTGTATCGGGGGTAGCTGTGTTCGTGATCGGGCTGGCCGCCCGTGGGGCTGGCTCTCTTTGGGTGTGTCGACCTGCCCGGTATCCGTTGGCGGCTTGACTCAGCAGTGGCATGAGCATCGGCCACCCACGTTTCTCGAAGTCGGGATGTCAGCTGCGGATTCCACTGACCCGATGTTCGAGGAAGGAGACCGTCGATGATGCTGATCGGTATCGATCCGCACAAGTCGACCCACACGGCCACGGCTGTCGATCCCGAGACCAACCGTGATCAGGCATCGATCCGCATCGACGGACGCTCCAGGAGTACCAGCGCATGCTGGACTGGGCCCGCCAGTAGCCGGAGCAGTAATG